>NZ_JAACGG010000115.1:0-15704 GCF_022810525.1 Candidatus Cardinium sp. cByotN1 | reverse complement strand
ACCTGCAATCCATCCCTGCAACTGTTTTTCTTTTCATCTGTAAACTGCGCTTTCTGATCGCACTTTTTTCAAAGGGCGCGTTTTTTTTCTAGCATAAGCCATAGTGGTGAACGGAAACGAATCACGCCTAAAACAGGCCGAAAAGCAAATTTCTGCCACAGTGGTGAACGGATACAACAGCACTCACCCGCTGCGCGGGTTCAAACAAGCTGTGTTGCTAATTTTCTTTTTTGGTGCATGCTGTTCTGGCGTTAAATGGATAGGAGTAACTAAGATATAAATAAGTAAATAACAGATTAAAGCTTCCTGTAGAGGAGTGTGCTTCATTTTTAGGTGAGAAAGTAGTTTTTATTCCAACGGCCATACCTTTATTACTTATTTTACCCAAGTGATAATTTATTCCTAAAGAAGGAAAAGGCATGAATGAAATGTGATATTTTGAAGTGTACCAATCTTGCGCACTATATAGGGTAAGGCCCAAATCTATATCCAAGGATAAATCTCTATTGATGATATAATACCTATATCTTCCACCTCCCCCTATTGCGAAGGCTAATCTAGTATCACAATCATAAAACGCTATACTTATTGCAGACCATGAAAAAGAACTGCCTTTTGCTTTGTCACGGTGATCATACACTAGCCCAATGCCTGGATTCACCACAAAAGCCCCGTTTTTATCTAAACCAAGTGGCGCGCTTTTGTAGGCTGGCTTAAAAGCATTAGCTCCTATATGGTAAGAAAGCCCTGACACAAATATACCTACCTCATGCCCAAAAGCATCCAGTGAAAATAGCGTTATAGATAGAAGCATAGCCCCTATTGTTTTTAATAGCCTATTCTTAATCATTTTTTAGTTAACTTAGTCAGCTAGTATAAAAAATTGGGTTATTGCGTTCGGATTAATGTTTAAGCAGCTCAAAGTGGACGCCATTGCTTCAACAGATACAAAATTGGCGTAATCTGGCTATGGTAATAGCTTTAAAACTCAAATACGGTATCTCCTAATTTTACAAAAAATAATTCTTATGAAGAAATATTTTGGGTTTCGTAACCTAAGCTGTAACTGTAATGCGTTACAGATAAACTTATCCTACCTTAGTGAGTCGAACTACTACTAGTACACCTTCTATATCTATTTCGGTTCCTGTTAGCTCAGCTACAAATTGTATTTGTATGGCTTGTGTTTCGGTACAGATATAATCTCTGTGGATGGTAATGGCTTGACCGATCAAGTTTTGATCCCCTTGTATATCAATTGTTATTTTATCTTGTATATCAAAATTAAGTTTTTTTCGTAATTGTTGAATACGGTGGATAAATTCACGTGCGATACCCTCTTTTTCAAGTGCGTGATTCAAGGTGGTATCTAGTGCAATGGTTATTTCTCCTTCTGTGGCCACACACCAGCCGGGTATATCTTCTGTAACAATAAATATATCTGATAGGGTCAGTTGAATGGGTTCACCTGCTAAGGTTAATAGATGGGTATGGCCTTGCTCTAAAGCATAGATTTCAGCTGGTTTCAAAGCTATAATAGCGGCACTAAGCTCTTTCATTCTATGACCATACCGCTTCCCTAAAAGGGGAAAATTAGGTTTGGCTTTTTTAAGATAATGGGTATCATCTACATAATCTATTTGCTTTACATTAATTTCTGCTTTAATTAAGGCTTCTAAACGAAACCATCCAGCTGAAGCAAATAGACCAGCAATGCGCATGCTAGGCAAAGGTTGACGTACCTTGATTTTATGCTTCTTACGTAAAGCATGTGCTAGAGAAACAATTTTTTGTACTTGTCCCATCTCTATTTCTAACATGGAATCTAGGGCCTCTGCCGAGGCTACTGGAAAATCAGTTAAATGGACAGAGTTATTTTTTTCTTGCTGCGTTACATTATTCAATGCCTGGTAAAGGTAATCTGCATAAAAAGGAGCTATAGGTGCCATTAGTTTGGCAACTGTTATCAGACAATGATAGAGCGTTTGATAGGCGGCTTCTTTGTCTTTATCTTGGCTGTTTTTCCAAAACCTTTTTCTATTAAGCCTTACATACCAGTTGCTTAAATCATCAATTACAAAATCTTGAATCATTCTAGCTACTAAGGTAGGCTCATAGTGATCATAGGCTTTGGTTGCGGTTTTAATGAGTGTGTGGGAACGAGAGATAATCCACCGGTCACTCTGATTTAGATCATTATGGGTTAGTAGCTCTTTCTGAAAATAGAACTCATCTAAATTGGCATAAAGTGCAAAAAAATTATAGGTGCTATGTAGGGTAATAAAAAACTTGCGGGCTGCTTCTGCTACACCTGCTTTATCGAATTTTAAGTTATCCCAAGGATTACCATTGCTGATCATATACCAACGTATGGCATCTGGACCATATTCTGCCAATAGCTCCATTGGGTCAATGGTATTGCCAATACTTTTAGACATTTTATTACCATTTTTATCCAATATGAGTCCATTGACTACTACATTTTTAAAGGCAGGTATTTCAAAAAGTAAGGTTGAAATAACATGCAAGGTAAAAAACCATCCTCTGGTTTGGTCTATCCCTTCTGCAATAAAATCAGCCGGAAATCCTTTTTCAAAAATTTCTTGATTTTCAAATGGATAGTGCCATTGTGCACAAGGCATTGCACCGGAATCGAACCAAACATCTATTACAGCTGTTTCTCGATACATAGGTAACCCATTGCTACTGACTAGTACGATTTCATCTACGTAAGGACGGTGTAAATCAATAGTTGCCGGTAAAGCTTCTTTCATATAGCCAGCCAATATAGCTTGCTCTACTTCAAAAGTAAGTTCTGCTAGGGAACTAATACATTTTTCTTCTTTTTGATCAGCTGTACGCCAGATAGGGAGAGGAATGCCCCAATAGCGTTCACGACTTAAATTCCAATCTACTAGATTCTCCAGCCAATTACCAAAACGTCCTTTTCCTACAGCGGCAGGTTTCCATTTAATGGTATCGTTTAATTCAATTAATAATTCCTTATAGGCGGTTGTTTTAATAAACCAGGCATCTAGTGGATAGTAGAGAATGGGTGTATGGGTACGCCAGCAATGGGGATAACTGTGCTCATATTTTTCTACTTTAAATGCTTTGTTTTCTTGTTTTAGTTTAGTGGCAATTAGTAGGTCTACAGGTGGTAAAGTCGTATCTGTTTGGTAAGCTGCTTTTACATAAAGTCCGGCAAAATCAGTAATTTCCGCTACAAATCGACCTTTTTTGTCTACAATCGGTATTGATTCACCTGCTGGATTGGTGACCATAATAGAGGCAATATTTTCTTTTTGAGCAATCCGGTAATCATCTGACCCAAAGGTAGGGGCAATGTGCACAATCCCGGTACCTTCTGTAGTGGTTACAAAGTCTGCTGCAATTACTTTAAAGGCATCCCCTTTAGGTGCTACATAAGGCAAGAGCTGTTCATAACGTAAGCCTACTAGATCTCTTCCTGTATAGCTAGCAATGATCTCCCAAGGCAAGCTAGTAGGATTAGTTTGATAATCAATCTGATAGCTATCACAGCTAGTTGGTGTACTTGTAAAGAAACGGCTTAGGGCATCTTCTGCTAAGATAACCTGAATAGGAAGATGGGTATAGGGATTGATCGTGGCTACTTTAACATAGTTGATCGTAGGGCCTACTGCCAGGGCGCTATTGGCAGGAAGGGTCCATGGGGTGGTTGTCCATGCTAAAAAGTATTCGTTTTCCTTATTCAATTGTTTAAACTGGGCTACAATAGCAATATCTTTTACTAACTTATAGCAGCCTGGCTGGTTTAATTCATGGGAGCTTAGCCCTGTTCCTGTAATAGGTGAATAAGGTTGTATGGTATATCCTTTATAGAGGAGTTCTTTGTTGTACAGTGCTTTTAGTAAGTACCAAACTGATTCAATATAATCGCGCTCGTAGGTGATATAAGGATTTTGGTTATCTTTCCAATAGCCTAGCTCCTTATTAACCGTTTCCCACTCGCTTTTGTAGGCCATAACGGTTGCGCGACAGGCCTGATTATAATCGATAATGCTAATTTTTTTACCAATATCTTCCTTGGTAATACCTAACTGCTTTTCCACTTGAAGTTCTACGGGTAATCCATGCGTATCCCAACCACTTTTGCGGCGCACATAATAGCCTCGCATGGTCTTATATCTGGTAAAAAGATCTTTAACAGCCATGGCTAAAATATGATGTACACCCGGCGCACCATTGGCTGAAGGGGGGCCTTCAAAAAAAACAAAAGGCTCTTGCCCTTGACGCTGCTCCATGGAGCGTTCAAATGTTTTGTTGGCTTCCCAAAAATGGCTGATTGCTTTTGCAACTTCTATTAAGTTGAGTTGCGGTTGTGTTGTATACTTTTTCATCTATGCAAGAGGTCTAATAACTATTAGCTCCAATTTAATGAAAAAGTTATAGGGTAAGCTAGGTTATGCTAAAAAAGCATTAGATTTGGCTATAAAAGTTAATCAAATCTCCACGTTATGTTATTAGATTTTGAAAAACCAATTGTTAAGCTTGAAGAAAAGCTTGCTAAGATGCAAGAAGCGGCCAAGGCGCAAAATGCCCCAGCGCTTATGGCCTCCATTGAAAAGTTAGCCAATGATATAAAAGCGTTACAAAAGAGAACGTTTCAAAATCTAACCAGATGGCAACGGGTTCAGCTGGCCCGCCATCCAGATAGGCCCTATACACTGGACTATATCCAACAGATTACAGAAAGTTTTGTTGAACTACATGGAGATCGTTTGGCAGGAGATGATAAGGCAATGGTGGGTGGCTTTGGTACGATCAATGGGCAAACTATCATGTTTATCGGTCACCAAAAAGGCAGAACTACCAAGGAACGGCAAATGCGCAACTTTGGCATGCCCAATCCAGAAGGGTATCGCAAAGCACTTCGTTTGATGCGCTTGGCAGAAAAATTTAACAAACCCATTATTACTTTTATAGATACCCCTGGTGCCTATCCAGGCATGGAAGCAGAAGAGCGTGGGCAAGCAGAAGCTATTGCTAGCAATATTCAAGCTATGTTTGGGCTACGCGTACCCATTATATCCATTGTGATAGGAGAGGGTGCTTCAGGAGGTGCTTTGGGTATTGCTATAGGTGACTATGTGCTTATGTTAGAACATACCTGGTATTCTGTTATTACACCTGAATCATGTTCTTCTATCCTCTGGAAAAGTTGGGACTATAAGGAGCAAGCTGCAGAAATGTTACAAATAACAGCCAAAGACATGTTAAATTTTGGTTTGATAGATGGGCTTATTAAAGAGCCCATAGGGGGGGCTCATAGAGATTTACCAACAGCAGCAGGGCTTATTAAAAAGAGTATTCTTAATCATTTAGAAAAGCTATCCAATAAATCTATTGAGACGCTCTTGCAAGAGCGAACAGAGAAATTTTGTGCTATGGGAAAAATAGGTTAATGGCTTTTTTATTCATGTCATGAATAGATACGGTTAGTAAGGCTCAACAGGTGGCTACTACAAAAGTAATAGAGGTGTTAAATAGTGTAGGGTGGACATTGTGAGTGGGATCATCAATAGTATATGCATAGCTATAGTAATATCCTTCCGGCTGAATTTTATTCCACTGTAAAATTTACTTAAATCTTTTATATATGAATCGCTTATCACTTCCTTGCAACAAGGACAAAGATGTTTGTAAGTATAGGAAGGTAAAAGACTTAATTCTATAGATCCTTTAGATTGATTAATAAGCGACCCCACTAAGCAGGAGCCATGAACGTAATGGCCACATGAAGGCATTTTGATGGTCGTGGGCTCTTTTTCTTTTTTATAACATGCTATGCAAGTTCTATTTTCCTCTCCTATTAGGAGAGGATTAGGCCCGTTATACTTCTCATTAAAGAATGCGTGTAGCTTTGCATCAACGTTTGCTAATTCTTTGTGATCTATTGGAGATAGATCCAATTTTTCTAGCTGATTTATGACGGCATTTCGAATATATTTTTCAGTAAATTTATTGGTTGAAGCACAAAGCGGATTTGCACCATGCTTGATCAGTAAGGCAACAATTTTTTGTTGATCTTCATTGTTTTTTACTTTACCTACTATTGCTAAAGGAGCTTCTCCCTTAGCATTTAAGCAATTAGGATTTGCCCCAGCTTGCAGTAGTAAATCCAGAAGTGTTATCCAGCTTTGGTTATCTCCCTTTACGTGTACTGATATAGTTAGTATTACTGCTGTAAGCATTGTCTCTCCAGCTCTATTCCGATCATTTAAATCTGCTTTGTGTTCGATTAATCGCTTAATAATTGTACTATAGCTACTATGGTTATGAAGCTCACTTGCTTGGTTATAGGAAAGTAGCTCAGTAGCTTCTTTGTAAGAGGAGCGTAGCTCTGTTTTATGTGCAGGCTTAAGATTGATACCTTTAAACAAAGCTTTTATAGCATTTTGATCACCTGCTACTGCTTTTTCAAGTAGGCATTTACCTTCAGATAGGCATTGCTTATGATCATAATAATCTTCTGCTAAAAGATCTTGTTCGCTTGTATGATTATATGGAGCCTGATCAAGCGTAGTGTATTTGGCTAGATTATGGCTTCCGTTTTTCTGGCGATTATTACAACTACCAGTTAGTGCTGTACAAAAACAAAAGCAGGCTAACATAGCCATCGTCTCTTTGGCAGGCAATATGCTACCTGCTTGCTGCTTTTTTATTTTATACTTGTTATTGCTCATAACGATAGTAGCCATTACCAATGACTATTTAAAATAGCTATATTAGAAATACATCATCAAATATCAATGTAAAGAGTATTTGTAAAAGATGCAAGTTCCTATTCAGCCAGCACACAGGAGTGGTGGGTTAGATAGGTTTCTGCCACTTTTATATTAAAGAAAATAGGTATTCTATTCCACTACTCTGGCAGCAGTAGACCTAAAAAACGACCCTTGTAAAATAGTTACGCTCAGCAAGTGAGCGTAACAACTAAAATAAAAAACAGCCGAAGGAGAGATACAAGGACGAAGGGCTTGGTTTTTTCTATTTTTTGATCAAGCAAAAAATGGTATCAAAAAGCCTTTTTTACCAATGTTCTTGAACAAACACAAAAACATTATTTTAGTAGCTACACTTAATAAGTAGCTGGTATGCCTTAATATTTATCTGAATGTATTACCTTTTTGAAAGGCTATTTTGGGAGGCTATAGAATAACAAATGATGCATATGTTTGGTCAAATGAGCCTACTCTGATTCATCTAGGTCTGTCTTTGTAGGCATCTAACAATTCCTTGATCTGAGGATAAGCGGATGCATAATCGAAAACAGTTTTGCCTTCATCATCTTTATCTTGTGGATCCACTCTTGCTCCTTGTTTTAGTAAGGCTCTCACAATATGGATATATGTAGGTCCCTTCATGACTGCATACATTAATGGAGTCCTTTTTTTATTATCTTTTGCATGCACATCAGCTTCTTTCTCTACTAATATTGGAGCAATAGATGGGTTATGCTTTAGTGCATATAATAATAGTGTCCAGCTTGCATCATCACTTGCCTGTATATTTAGACCTTGATTAAGCCAATATTGTACCCTTTCTTCTATCCAATTATACTTAGTAAGATCGTGCACAATGGCTAAATGTAGTGACATAGGATGCTTTCTAACCAACTCTTTTAATACTTTTATTTCTTTTGATTCTTTGTGCTGATCCAATAATGCCTTCATTTCATCAGTCTTTGCATAATCGGCAGCAGTTTGCTTCTTATTATCTTGCATATCCACTTTTGCTCCTTGTTGTATTAAGTATTTGGCTACCTCTACAGACTGGTGTGAGGCTGCATACATTAATGCAGTCATTTGTTTGTTGTCTTGTGCATTCACATCTACTCCTTTGTCTATTAATCTCTTTAAAATAGGTTCATTAAAATCTCTGATAAAGAATAAAAGCGTTTGGCCGGTTTTAGTTTTTGCAGTCACATTGGCCCCTTTATCTATTAACATTGGAGTAACATCTAGATTACGCTCTACTGCATAGAATAATAGTGTCCAGCCTTCATCATCACTTGCATTTATATCTAGACCTTGATCAAGCCAATACGCTATACTGCTTGCTGAGAGATTATGTTTGTCAAGATCTTCTAAAACCGCTTTACTTAAGAACATATGATCCTTTACGGACAAATGTTTTGCTTGATCTGGTGTCGCATTATTGACACCTAGTGATTGCGTTATACCTATACAAGAAACGAAGGTATAAAAGGCTAAGAGCCAGATGCATAAAAGTAGATGAGCTTGTATATTTTTTTTGTTTATAGTAATCATAATTTGATCTAGTAATGAAATAATTATAACCATAACCACCAAGCAGAATGATCGCAATAAACAATCTGATAACCTATATTAGATTCTTCCCCCTGCTTAAGCTGATTAAGGAAAAAAACTTAATTAAAGCAGTAATAAAACAACGAATTGATTTTATTTGCTACTCAATTAATACAAAAATATAAATAGAATTGCAAATAAGTATGCGTGTGCATTCACGCGGTATGGCGGGGTTATACCTAAAAAAGCAACTTGATTGACTGAAGTTTGTCAGGGGACATGTGTTGACGCAATAGTGTTAACTTAAGGTTCATACTACGCTGGTTATTAAATATAATAGCATTTTTGTGTTTCACTTTTTCCCCAGTAGGGAATGGATACAAATAGGTTGAAGAGGTATAAATAAGCAGGCTGCTAAAAAAGCAGCGCTACTATCTTTTTTACCCAAGGGCTCAATAAATGTTGCTTTACAATAGATAAAGAAGCCCGTTGTATACCCAAATATAGCTTTTTGTTTAGTTTTCCCTTATGGCTATTAGGGATCAAAAACCATAAAGCAAGCGTACCTAAAAATGCCCCCCAACCTAACCATAATTTTTTAGACATATATTATTTATTATAGGAATTAACCCAGTCTATTATAAACTTATTTAGGTTAATCCCTTAACGGCATTTTTAATAGTATGAATGGCTTCTTCAGCCTTTTCAGAAGATGATTTAAGACAACCAGATAGCTGTGTTGCTTTTTTTTGCATTGCTTTTGTTATTTTTTTCTTAGTATCATCGCAAATGAAAGCGCCTAATACAGTCCCTAATAGCATACCTAAGATTAGATAATATAGATTTCTAAAGATCATTTTACTTGAAATGTTTAAATGTTACACAACCGTTGGATTACTACCGTGAATTTAAAGAGTTTAAGTTAAGAAAGCTATAAGCTTACCATAAAAAAATGTCTATTCAGCTCTGACCATTGCTGTATACCTATAAAAATAAAAAAACGCCTTACTTTACACATCTAATTTAGCGTATTTGGCGTAACGTTCTATAAATTCCCTGCGAGGTGGTACTTCATCTCCCATTAACATAGAAAAAAGATGTTCTGCTGCCAGCGCAGAAGCTATGGTTACCTGTTTTAGGTTTCGTCGGGTGGGATCCATAGTGGTATCCCAAAGTTGAATTTCATTCATCTCACCTAACCCTTTATAACGTTGTACAAATACAGCATCAGCTTTTCCATCTTTAGCGCTAAATTGCGCTACATAGGCTTCTTTTTCTGATTCTGTCCAACAATATTGTTCCGCTTTGTCTCGTTTGACCAGGTAGAGTGGAGGGGAAGCAATGTAAAGGTAACCCTTTTCTATAATGTCGCGCATATAGCGAAAGAAAAACGTTAAAATAAGGGTGCGAATATGGCTGCCATCTACATCTGCATCGGTCATAATGACAATTTTGTGGTAGCGTAACTTATCTAAATGGATGGCTTGGTCACTACCATCCGTGCCCATGGTTACACCTAATGCTGTGATCATATTTCTGACCTGCTCATTATCGTATATTTTATATGCTTGCGCTTTTTCTACATTTAAAATTTTCCCTTTTAAGGGAAGAATGGCTTGGAACCTTCGGTTTCTACCCATTTTAGCCGTACCACCAGCCGAATCACCCTCGACCAGAAAGAGTTCACAAAGGGTCGGGTCTCGTTCGGAACAATCAGCTAATTTACCAGGCAGGCTGTTGCTCATTAAGACATTTTTGCGTTGAACCATTTCACGTGCTTTCCGAGCAGCTTGGCGGGCTTGGGCAGCTACGATCACTTTATTAATAATCAGCTTTGCCTCTTTAGGGTGTTCTTCTAAGTAGTAATGCAATGCTTCGGCTACACAGCTTTCTACAGCACCTTGTACCTCTGCATTACCTAGTTTGGTTTTTGTTTGTCCTTCAAACTGAGGTTCTGCCACTTTTACAGAAATTACAGCGGTTAAACCTTCTCTAAAGTCATCTCCAATAATTTCTATTTTTGCTTTTTCTAATAACCCAGATTTATCCGCATAGTTTTTTAAGGTGCGTGTTAAGGCTCTTCTGAATCCAGTTACGTGCATGCCCCCTTCAAGGGTATGTATGTTGTTTACATAGGAAACCACTGTCTCAGAATAGCCCGTGTTGTACGTCATGGCAACTTGCACCACTACATTGTTTTTTTCTCCCTCTACAAGAATAGGGGCGGGCATAATGGACACTTTGGTGCTGTCTAAATGGGCAACAAATTCTCGAAGTCCTCCTTGAGAATGGAAGTGCTGGCTGAAAGGGTTACCTTGTTCATCTTTTTCACGTCGATCCTCTAGTTCCATCTTTAACCCTACATTTAGATAGGCCAGCTCTTGTAACCTATTGACAATCGTATGTAGGTTATAGACCGTAGTGGTAAAAATAGCACTGTCTGGTGTAAAATGAACGGTGGTGCCTCGTAGTTGGGTAGTACCTACTTCTTTAACAGCGTAGAGTGGAATGCCTTGGGCATATGCTTGCTTGTATATTTTTCCATTTCGGTATACGGTAACTTCTAAGTGAATGGATAATGCGTTTACACAAGAAACCCCTACACCATGCAAGCCACCAGAAATCTTGTAGGTATCTTTATCGAATTTACCCCCTGCATGGAGTGTGGTCATAACTACCTCTAAGGCTGATTTTTGTTCTTTTTGATGGAGGCCAACAGGAATCCCACGACCGTTATCCCATACGGTAATAGCGTTATCTTCATGAATAATAATACCAATTTTAGTGCAATGGCCTGCTAAAGACTCATCAATAGAGTTGTCTACTACTTCCCAAACAAGATGGTGTAATCCTTTTATGCCTACATCCCCAATGTACATGGCAGGGCGTTTGCGCACTGCTTCTAACCCTTCTAGGATTTGGATATTATCTGCTGAATAGTCATTAATCGTTGGGGTCATCTTTAAAAGCTGGTTTAAATAAAAAATTGATCAGTAGTTCTGCCAAAGAAGTATTAAGACTAGGATACTAAGCTTAGATAACATGAAGGCTATAGCTGAGCTATGGTCATACCTGCCATGCAATCTATGGGACTTTCCCCTATTACCTCTTTTACTAAAGGGTGGTCGTTTAAATATTTGCGTATCGCATTACGTAAAATGCCCATTCCTTGTCCATGGATGATTTTTAATCGACTATGACCTAATAATAAGGAGCGATCTAGAAACTTTTCTAATACCAATAACGCTTGTGCTTTGTTCAAGCCATGTAGATCAAGTACAGGATCGATTTTCTTAGATGGTTTAACCCTGCTAAATTTGTTTCGTTTAGCAGCTGTTTTGGCAATAGGCGATGGAGATTTTACTAATTCAATGGCGTGAAGTGGTAAGTAAAAATGTAACATGCCGACAGCAACCAATACTTTTTTATCTAGGCTTATACGTACCACTTCACCTATGCTAGGGTGATCTTTAAGCTGTACGTAACTACCAATCGCAATAGTGGATTCCATTATCACATATTAAATAACATAAATTAAACACTAAGTTGCCTTTGCAATAGATACTTAAGATACCACTAGTATCTCTGTTTTACAAGGCGTTTACTCACTAGCAAGTGCGTTTAAAGCTATATAGACTTTTTCATAAATAGTAAGGGCCCTCTCCGAAGAAGCTTCTAGATAATACTTTACACTCTCTTTAAAGCTTTTCGGATCTACCTTATATAAGGCTAATATTTTTTGATAGTTTTGATGGTGTAATATATCTATAGTTTCTTTAGGATCATATCTATTGAGCAGCCAACTATTCAGTAATTCTAAGTCTCGTATAATATTTACAAAAGTTACTTCATGGATTACAGTAGTGGGTGGACGATGGCTATACAAAGTTTTAAAAGTTGCCTTACCTAGGCCATACAACAGGAGAAATGGTAAAAGAATAAGAGCTATTTTTTTCATATTCCCAATAAAGAGGTTAATTGATGTATTCGATGTAAAGTTAAGTAAAAACCCCTATATTAGATAGATGTGAAGTAAAAAATTAGATACATATCTTTACTTCTGCCCAAAAAATAGCCATCCCAGCAAGAAAATATGGAAGTCTTCCCAAAAAAAATTCTTTCTGTTGTTCATCCAAGCAAATTCAATTTTGATAAAAGCAGTCATTACCATTTATCTATTAGTATAGGCCATGGTTTGATTAAAGTCTGTTGTATAGAACGGACTACCCAAGAATGCGTCCTATTGGGCATATATGAGCTCCCTATGGATACAAATCAGCCAAGCTATATCAAAAGCTTGGAACAATTGTATAACCAAGATTTTTTTTTGATTAAAAAAGATTGGTCTTCTGTTACTTTATCTGTTTCAAATCGCAAGTTTACCCTTTTGCCTCATTTGCTTTTAAGTAAAAAAGATTTGCCTGCCTATATGCATGTTGCATGTGGTGTAGATCCAAATGATGAGGTGATCTCTTTCACCCATCCATTGGCCAAAGTGTCCGTTGTCTTTTCAGAAAATGCCGCTGTTTTAGATTGGTTTAGAAAGCGCTATACCGGTAGTAATTTGTATATTATTCATCAAGTTAATGCCATTATCGAGGGATTTCAAGTAGAATGTCTACCTAAAACAGAATTATTTGTCTGGTTGGCAGAGGACTATTTTTATATAGTCCTGCATAAGAAAAGTAAGCTACTCTATTGCAATCTTTTTACTTATAACACAGCCGATGACTTTTTAACTTGTCTATCGGCTGTCATACAGGTTATGCAATTAGAACGTACCTCCTGTGCGTTGCTGGTAGGTGGGTTGATTCAAAAGAAATCATTGGCTTATCGTCAGCTACAAGCTTATATGCCAAAGGTCACATTAAAAACTAAATTAGATTTCTTAAAACCCAATCCATATGTTTGTAAAGTAAGTGCTACCTGGCCTATGTTGTATTTTGATTTGATGAGTAGTTTTCTTTGTCATACACCTAGTAGGCAATAGACTTAAAATAAAAATATTTTTATGTCGCTTATTTTAAGCATTGAAACCGCCACAGCTGCTTGTTCCGTTGCGTTGCATGAAGCCGGAAAGCTTGTAGCCCATAGTGCACGCTTAGTCGACCGTTCCCATTCGGAATACTTGATGCCCTTCATAGAAGATTTATTAAAAAATAGCAACCATGATCGCCAATCTTTAGTAGCTGTAGCCATATCTGGTGGTCCTGGTTCTTACACAGGCCTACGGATTGGCACTGCAGTGGCAAAAGGCCTTTGCTATGGACTAGCTATTCCACTGATTGCAGTTGGTACCTTAGAAGCTATGGCATATGGTATGGCTCCCTTTGTGAATGGGGAGACTTTGTTATGTCCGGCCATTGATGCCAGGAGGAGTGCTATTTATACGCTTATAGCTGACCAATTAGGCCAAATCAAGCGTTCTGCTCATGTGGCGCTCTTGGATAGCCAGTCATACAGAGATGAACTGCCTAAGCAACCTTTACTTTTTTTTGGAGATGGGGTGCTAAAATGTAAAATATTGCTTGCAGGTCAACCAAATGTTCGTTTCATAGAAGATATCGTTCCTTCTGCCATACACATAGGAAGCTTGGCGTTTCCAAAATTTCAACAACAGCTTTGGACAGATATTTCTAGTTATAGGCCTTATTATTTAACTCAGTTTCACGGAAAATAAAATAATGCCCCATCTTTATTTGTTTTTTTTTAAAATTAGCCTTAATATTGCTGCTATTAAGTCATTTGGTCGGGTGGGCTGGCTTGCCTAAAGCCAAGTTAATGCCCTGTAATAGAAGTTATAATTAAGTAATAATTCTAGAGTAAAAAGTTCATAATAGATACAATTTTTAAATATAAATTAAGATATGACAAGAATAAAAAAAACGTTAATGGCAGGCGTTCTTGCTTGCACTGCCCTTAATGCACAAGCAGAAGTAAGTTCTTTTGGCTTCGGTGCAAAGCTTGGTGGGAGTATCACCCCCTATGTAGGATACAATTCTGAGACTAAGATTAGTAGTAAAAACAGCGAGCATAATTATCTTGACAACTTTTTTGTTTGTGGTGGTCTTTATGGCGAATATGCTTTTAACGATTATATAGGTGCTGAATTACAACTCGGTTACTTGAGGCAAGGATTTACACTAGAAGCACAAGCAGGTAATGCCAGTGATACTAAAAATAGTGATAAAAACGCTTCTACTCCATCTATTACTATGTTGAGCCATGGCGTGCATGTTCCCATTTGTGTATGTGTTTATCCACTTGGTCGTCAGCAAGAACAAGGTATTTTAAAGGTTATGGTCGGTGCTGCTCCTTATATGCCACTTAGCACAACTTGTAAAAAAACGGGTGCAAACTTTGAGCTTACTGATGATCAAAAAAAAGAGATAGCAGGCTTTAGTGTAGCAGCTACTGCTGGTGTGGCATATGAGTGTACTTTTGGATTATTTGTTGACCTTAAATATGGTCTCAACTTTATGAATAGCTTTAAGCTAGAATCAGATAAGTCACAAACTATATTCTCAGATGCTACTGATTTCAAACAAGCTAAGCCACACTATCTAACGCTTAATGCTGGTTATAATTTTGCATCTCTATTCCTTTAGTAATTTGCAACCCAGGTGGTAAATATCATTTGAGATCCTTTTTTATATTACCTGACCTTAGTAATAGCTAGCTAGTTCATACTAGCTGGCTATTCTGTCATATGGCCCGTTCGTCTAGGGGTTAGGACGTCAGGTTTTCATCCTGGAAACAGGGGTTCGATTCCCCTACGGGCTACGTTTAATGCTATACGCTGTTTCTTTATAGGCTTTTCTTTTTTATAGATCTTTCTATCGCTGCAGCTAATACATATTGTCTATTCCAGATTTTTTCTATCCATTCACCATTTAGTCAATACTACCCATAAAAAAAAAGCGCTTCTTATAAAAATTTGCGATCAGCAAGCATCAGCTTATAGATGAAAAGAAAAATAGTTGCAGGAAGGGAGGGGCAAGGTATGGCTTCTGTTTTGCTATCTGTGGGGACGCCATATCAGATGTGTTTTTTTCGGTCAAACAGTAAAAGAATAAACTAAAAACTTTTCCCAATTGCTTGTCTCAAAATATTTTATTAGCGTAAATTATGAATTTATTTAATTGATTTACAATAACTCAATATTACTTATTTAGTTAATATTTTTAACTCCTCAATAAGTAGGTTATCTGTTTATGATTTATTACATTTTTTATAAAACATGATCAATATGACGTTCTCGTATCTTATCTGTTCACCGTATCCGTTCACGACTTTGGTTTTTCTTCGATTATATTTAACAACTCTTTGGTTTGCGTTGAGGAAATTAGTAGAAAATGAATTTTTGTTGTTACTTTTTTCTTGATAAAA
>NZ_JAACGG010000114.1:0-18499 GCF_022810525.1 Candidatus Cardinium sp. cByotN1 | reverse complement strand
CATAGTGGTGAATAGATACCGCGTTTTTTTCCTAGCATAAGCCATGGTGGTGAACGGAAACAAAAAGTCTCTTCTGCTATCATTCTTGCTTATTGATTGCATCATGTAATAGAGCTATACACTCAGCATGGTTGCTCGATTTAGCTGCATCAAGGAAGGTTCTTCCATATTTATTTTTGATCGTTAGGTCAATGGATGCAACTGCCACTAAGGCTTTAATAATTACCAGATGACCTTTAGAGGCTGCATAATATAATGGGGTATTTTCATGGTAGTTTTTAATATTGACATCAATTGATTGGTTAGAAAGTAATGCCTCAAGAACTGCTAAATGACCTTTAAATGCTGCATAATGCAATGGGGCATTTTGATATTTATCCTTGGTATTTACATCAATATTTATGTGGTTCAAGAGTGCTTGGGTTAATTCTATATTACCTTTGGATGATGCATAATGAAGGGCTGTATAGCTATCTTGGTCTATTGCATTTACATCAATTGCTGTGGACTCTTCAAGCAGTACCCTAAGTAAATCTACGTGGTTCTCAACAACTGCACAATGTAATGGGGTTTCGCCATACTTATTTCTTGCATTTACATCAATTGTTTGATCTTTTAATAAAAATCTAGCTTTCTGCCAATCACCTTCAAAAGCTGCCATATGAAGAGGGGTATCTCCATACTTATTGGCTTCATCTATATGGATAGTTGAATTTTGCTCCTGCATCTGCTTCTAAATTTATAATGGCTTGCGTAAATCTTACTAGGATATTGGATCATATACTATAAGTAATGCGTGCATCACCATCTTTAGTTTTCCAGACTAAAAGCTACAAAAATAATTTGATTGGCTATACCAACTTGGCTAATAAATTTTTGAAAAGAATTATTTTCAATTATTACATTGAATATCAGATTATATTAAGTAAAATCTATAGCAGTAATCTATCTATTTTTTTTTCATGATAGGCCTTCAATGCTTCTTGAGCTGCCGTAGCTAATGCTGCTGCTATGTTAGGAGCCAAATATTTCTCGGCTAGCTTAACATCTACTGTAAGGGCCTCATTAGCCATATATTTTATCTCCTCTAGCATGATATAGCCTGCAGCATGGCGTAAGTCATAGAGCCGTTCGGCCAGTTTGATAAAAAGAACGGAAAGCTGTATATGATCTTTTTTAATGGCTTCCTTGAATCGATTCCGAACATAAAGCAATGAAGGATGATCTAATGTTTCTCTTTTATCTACGTTTAAGATGTTCAATACAAAAGCATAAACATCTAAGTTATAATGTTCTTTGATATAAGAAAGGGGCAAATAGGTCTGACGAACTAACTCATACAATAAAGAGGCATAAATCACTTTAGGTGAATGGAACACCCATTCTACCACTAACCTGGCGATACCTATCGCACGCACATAAAACAATTGACCTGAGCCATGTCGCTTAAAGCCAAAGTATTGCCTGAGTAATAAAAGTAAATTTGAAATCGTACTGACATCAATAGGATCTACTTGATGAGAAGCCCCACAAACGTAATCATGGAATTGCATTAATTTCATCATTGAATCGGCTTGCTCTTTAGGTGTGACAGGCGTTTCTGATATTAAATAATCTATTGGTAGCTTAATCATTAATTTATCACGAACGTTTGTGACATCAATGGGGAGTACCACTAAAATAGCTTGTTGTTGACTATTATCCGGATATTCCAAGTAGCCATAGTGGGCATAAACCATGCTAGCTACCATATCTCGTTCAAGATCTATAGAGGGTGAAACTGATTTTATACTTTGATAATCAATTTGATTTTTTATATCAATATATACAGGTTTAACTTGGGGAATCTCCTTGGAAGCTAGTTCAGTCTTATGTATGAGCAGACCAGTAGCCTGAAAAAGCATAAAAGTAGGATCGCTATCATCAATAGCATCTGCTTGTTTAAATTGTAAAGCGGTATGGTGTAGTTGTATACTTACTATTGACGTAGTGGTTCCATCTAACTTACCCATAACCCGTAAAACGGCTTTAACCAAAGAGTAGACTACCTGATTGATATCGCATATAATATCAGGGCATAAGACGCCCTTAGAGCTGTTTATCTTTTTTATCAGCAATCTAGGTGGATGAGGTACTTCTTGAGATAAGGCAAACTCTACTTTTTGAATTAGCTTATCTAAACTAATTTTGGTGGGCTGGAGTAGGGCATGTGATTTAGCTTTTTCTTTCTTACTGAAATAGGTAACCCAATCATGGAGTTTATGGATAATACTCTTAAAATCTTCTTTATAAAGGGGCATGTTGCTATCTAAAAAAGAGATCGATTCCTCCATTTTATCTACTACTTTGCTTAAAATAGCGCCATGACCTTTAAGTGAACTAACACCGGTAGTAGGCACTATAGTTGCGTCATAGAGCGCTTGCTTAAGCTTTTGGGAGGTAGTAATCTTTTCTCTCTCTTTGAGATAGTGCACTTGCACAAGGTAGGTATTGCTTTTAGCTTTAAGGTAAATAAAAATGCCCAAAATAAGTAACCCTAATCCCAAATAGAGTAGCAGTAGACACGCAACAGCTGATGGGGATAATACCAACGCCAGCGGGTGGGCACAATAGATAGGGCTAAGCGCACTAACCATTAATAGCGTGGCTATTAAAAAACCAACACCCAAATATAAAGGCAGTACGAACAAGCTTACAGACAAATGGGCCAAGCATAAGCCTACATTCAAAAAAAGTGTTGTGCCATGCCACCAGTGCCAAACCACATTCATCGGCAGACAAAATGCTAATCCTATTACCCAACATAGACCAACCATCCATCCTGGAATCGTTTTAACTTTTTGTGCCAGTATTAGGTTGTACCCTAAAAAGCAAGCCCCTACTAAAAGTTGCAGTATAAGCCACCCGCTATAATCGGTAATAGAAGCTATAAGGTAAGTTAATGAATTCGTGATAACCACATAAAGCCCCATACAGGTTAGCGTAACATGGCTCGGTTGCAGCTTAGCTAAGCTATTTTTAATATCTCTTAACCCATTTTTAATCGCTTCGTTTCGTGCTGCCTTTTGCCGTCTATTAACTTGCTGTATTTGAGTAAATGGATCATTGGGGCTAGGGCGGACCCATCCTACATCGTCTGGTTGTTTCATTAGATAGTGGGTAGCCATCATGGCTATTCCATTGGCTAACATACAAATAAAAGAACCATTTATCCCCGTTTTAGGTTCAATCCACTTGTTCCAAGCTAAAATAGATAGTATACCGGTCAATATACCAATCAAAGCCGTTCGGGGCTTACCCCGAAAGCCTAAAACAGCCAAGATAAAAGGGGCAGTTGCTATAGGAAGCGAAAAATCTAAACTTAATTTGAGCAAACGCAATAGATCGTTACAATACAAAGTCAATGCCATAGCAAATAGCCCTATGACTACACTGGTGCATGTAGCTAACCGGAGCTGGTTAGGATAAGGCGCTTTTTTAGGGCTACGTAGACTTTGTAACATATCATGGCTAATCATAACAGCACAGGCATTGAGTTTAGAGTCAGCTGTAGACATAGCCATGGCCAATAAGCTGATACAAACTATTCCTTTAAAAATAGGGGGTACATTAGCCATTATATAACCCCAAATGGCGGTTCCTGGCAAGTCTGGTGCACCTACAAAGACAAATAAAGCAATTAAAATTATAAAGATGTTTATTATGAACCCGAAAAGTGTCGAGTATAAAAAAACCTTTCCGGCTTGCACCGAACTAGAAGACATGTAGACCCGTTGTATGGTTGGAGGTTCTATATAGCCCATTAAAAAACTAAGTACCAGGAAAAGCATAGCCACTAGATTGCTGTCAAAATGGCAAACTGTACTGAACTGGAATTTTACCTGGCTTTGTAAAAAAGGAATCATTTCTACTACTGATTTACCCGTGCTTTTAAACATCAACCATGCTAGAATAGGAATAATGATGGTAAAAGTGATGAATTGAAGGATATCGGTAAAAACAACTGCTCGAATACCTCCAAAACTAGAATAGAAAATAAGAATTAAGGTAACACCAATTGTAATAACTTTTGGATTTACAACATCTAAACACATGCTAATGGCCAGGGACATGGCACTTACTTGCGCAGCAATCATCGCAATAGCATCACAAATACCAGACAGAGTTGTAATGATTCGTGCATATCTACCATAGACACTACCTATTGTTTCTGGCATAGAAAGATGGTGCATAAACCGACCCATACGCAAGGCCAACCAGCTAACAATATATAAACTAAATCCAGCTAAAGTCAATACCATGATCCAGTAGAGACCAAGCTTATAGACTTGTTCTACATTACGCACCAATCCTCCTCCACTATAAGCAGTCGCCAATACCGTGGCCACTAAAGTAGACGTAGAGAATTTTTTATTGCCTAAAGCATATTGCTGAAACGAAGTAGTCTTGCGACTAAAATAAATACCTACTACTAAAGTCAATAATAGAAAGGTAACCACCATGAAAAGTGGTATATTGATGCGTGTTAACATAGCTGAATAAGTTTAATAAAATTACAAATTAGTACGCCGAAATAGATTCTATGCGAATGATAAATACTAATTTGTACTAAAACAAATATTTGATCATTTTTGATAAAATTATGTTAAGTGTAAGACACTTATGTTTTGTAATCTTGGTTTTATAGACTATAAACTAGCATATAATGTCTTAAAAAAGTAATATTAGTATTGGATAAGTCAGCTATATAATACAATTTTGTATGATAGCTTTATCATATGGTATGATTAAGTAATCCGTATAAAAAATTAGTTAAACTAGTAGATATATGGCGATTGTATCGCTCCATATTTGATTAAAGTAGTTGCTAAAAAGTTTCAATTCATGGTTAGTTTTTTTAGCTTTGAGTGCAAATACCGAAGTTTAATTGAAATGAGAGGTAATGAGACAAGATCAATTTAAAGTTGAAACAATAGAATCTACACATGTTACACCTAGCGTAACACAGTTCACCTCTACCCGTAAAGTAATGCAACAACATCCATTTAAAATTGAACTCATAGGATCTAAAATGCTTACCCCTAATGTAACAGAGTTAACGTTTAGACGTTCTGATGAGTTGCCTTTTACCTTTCTAGCAGGGCAGTTTATCACTTTTTTGTTGCCCCATGAATCTGGTAAAATAGTGCCACGTAGCTATAGTTTGGCCAATAGTCCCCAAGAACCTTATAAGTTGGAAATTGCCATAGCACCGGTTCAAGGAGGTTTTGCTACCCATATCCTCTTTAATTTAAAAATTGGTGATAGGTTAGATTGTGTGGGCCCTAAAGGTAGACTGATTCTACAAGAAGCAGAAAGGCCTTGCCAATATCTATTGGTAGCCACTGGAACCGGTGTAGCCCCCTATCGTTCTATGCTGCCAGACATTGCTAAACGGCTAGAAGCAGATGCCAACCTTAAAGTGACGTTATTATTAGGTGTACGTTATACCAATGACCTGCTTTATGCAGCAGATTTTATTGCTTTTGCTGAGCAATACAAAAGATTTCACTTTCGTTTCTATATCAGTAGGGGAGCAGTACGGAGTCTATCTTATGAATATTCAGGATATGTGCAATCCGCCTTTGCATCACTCGACTTAAACCCAATGACTGATTTGGTATATCTCTGTGGTAATCCATATATGATTGATGATAGCATTAAAAAATTAGAAGAAATGGGGTTTAGTCCACAACGTATAAGGCGTGAAAAATATGTTTCTCGTGGTGTATAGCTCATTTGTACGAAATCTAAATAAATACTAGTCCATAAGTAACCTAAATATAACACGGTTTTGCATTTTAGATTTTTAAAAATTTCAGTATCCATTGATCTAAGCTATTGGATCTTTTTATTATTTGTCATGGGTAGTGCGGGCGGCCCATATACTGAAAGCTTGCTATGGTCTAGCGTATTCACCTTTAGTATACTTATACATGAATATGGACATGCCTTAATGGCTCTTTGTTTTGGCGCAGAGCCTATTATCTTATTACAAGCTTTTGGAGGAAAAACCCTCTTCAATGAATCTCAAATAACGGATAAACAAAAATTTTTCATTACCCTTGCAGGCCCGCTTTTTCAAGGATTATGGACCTTGATAGCCTACCTATTATTCCGGTATGCTATTTTTGGTAGTTCTTTATTCAGCTATTTTCTCTTCTTGACAACCCATATCAATACAAGATGGTTGCTGCTCAATTTAATACCTATTATGCCACTTGACGGCGGCTGGTTGGTTCGTTATATGCTAGAAAAAAGATTTGGCCATAAAGGATATTTGACTAGTCTGATTATTGGATTGGTGGCTGCGGCTATAGCTATTCCGCTTTTCTACTGGCAGGGATATCACTGGTTCTTTATTATCCAGCTCTTTATATGCGGATGGCATTATTGTAAACTTTGGCAAAAAGAACAAGAATAGACTTTAAACTTTATTACGTATGAAATGGAAGTTCCGTTTATCGCGCAAAGCCTCATTAAGGCTTATAAGCTTATTGCCAATGGTAATGGGTGTAAGTTGTAAAAGAAATGCGCCTAGATATGAACCAGTATTTCTTGGTTATGATGTAGATGCCCCAAATGCCCAAAGCCCCATCAGGGATCCAAACCTTATACAAACGCCAAATGGTGCTAAACCATGTGACCCGCATTTACAACATTTGTATTATTATTATAAAGTTTTAGAAGATGACCTGACGGATATGCTAAAAAAGATAGGGTGTTCTTCGCTACTTAGCCAATTACGTCTAAGCCAATTAGACTATTCAAAAAGGCTAGCAGAAGAAATCTTGCTTTTAAATATAGTACCCGATCCTGAGCATGTAGCAAATGATTTCAGTGCATTAGTCGATGCTAGCCAGGCAGCACTAGGCCATGCTGGTAGCGAGCAAGCTAGTAGGCTTACATCTAATCAACTGCCCAATAGATTAGGCATCTTTTTTGATGCCAGGGAATCTAAAGAGCTGTCTTGGGGTGCACGTAAGTTAGTTGGGGTAGCATCCATAGCTGTGAGCGCTAATCCGCTATTAGCCAACTCCGAAAAGCATAGGTTTGCTTTAACTGCTTTTTTACTAGTATATAGTAACAAAAAAAATAAAGATGCTTACAAACAATTCGTTGCTTGTAGTAAAGCGGGCCAGCAGTGGTGTTATTACAACAATGGTCAAACAGCTACCCTTTCTAACCAACAAGCTATTGACTTAGCATCAAAATATGGAATTATCTTTTTTTATCAAAAAATAGCTCGATAACGTGATGGATCAGCTTGGTGCATCATCTTATATATTTTACCTACTACTGTTTCCATATTTGGTTTAGAAAAATAGTTCCCATCGTCTCCATAGGCTGGGCGATGTGGTTGGCTACTAATGGTGATTGGTGCTTCGTCCAGCATACCATAGCCCTCTTGTACTTCCAATACTTGTTGCATCATATAGGCAGTTGTACCCCCTGGTACATCTTCATCTGCAAAAACAATGCGATTGGTTTTGGCTAATGATTTTACAATGGTATGTTCTCTATCAAAAGGTAATAAGGTTTGTACATCGATTACTTCACAATCAATCCCTAAAGCAGCAAGCCGCTCTGCTGCTTGACAAACAATGCGACACATGGCACCATAGGTCACAATGGTCACATCTTTGCCTATACGGAGTAGCTCCGGTATACCTAGCGGTATGGTCATTCTATCTAAATTACTAGGCATAGCTTCTTTTAACCGGTAACCATTTAAACATTCAATGATTAAAGCAATATCATCTGATTGCATCATCGTATTATAAAAACCAGCTGCCTGGGTCATATTACGAGGAACAATTAGGTATATGCCCCTTATAGCCTGTATAATGCTTGATATATAGGAACCAGCATGCCAAATACCTTCTAGCCGATGGCCTCTTGTTCGAATGATCATAGGGGCTTTTTGCCCCCCTTTGGTTCTATATCGCAGCGTTGCCAAATCATCTTCTATAATTTGCAGGGCATAAGGTAGGTAATCTAAATATTGTATTTCAACAATAGGCCTTAGCCCACGCATAGCTGCACCAATACCTTGGCCAATCATGGTACATTCACGAATGCTCGTATCTGTTACACGTAATACCCCATATAGCGCTTGTAGACCTGCAAAACCTTGGTTGACATCACCTATTTTTCCTAGGTCTTGTCCAATAGCAAAAACACGACCATCTCGCTCGAATAATGACTTGAAATAACTACATAATATTTTCCTGCCGTCTACTTGCACAGGATTGTCTCCATAAATAGGCGGATTTGCTTTTACCCATAAGGCAGCATCGTTAGAATGGCTATACAGATGGCTACTAAATCTTTTTTCGTTGTTTCTTCTATTTTTGTGCCACCAAGCTAGTATGTTTTTTTTATGGATATAAGGTATTTCCCGTAAGGCATAGAGGGCTTTATCTACTGCCTGCGTTACATCTAAATGGCGGGGATGTGGCAATGCGGTTAGTTCATCTATGATGGTTGGCAGCTGGTTAGCGCCCGCTGCCTCTTTGGGCCATACGATATCGTTTAGCAAAGCCAGTAGCTCTTGTTTTTCTTCGTTATTTTCGCTTATTAGTTTATTCCAGGCTGTTTGCTGTGCTATTTTTACTTTTTGCTCTGCTTCTAAAGCTATTTTTTGGAGTGTTTCCTCTGTAGCTATGCCACTTTGTACCATCCATGCTGCCATCTTGGGTAAGCAATCATAGGCTGCTTCCCAGGCTAATCGTTCTATTGGCTTGTAGCGCTCGTGGGAGCCAGATGTAGAATGACCTTGCGGTTGGGTCATTTCTTTAACGTGAATCAATACCGGAATATGTTCTGCTCTACAGATGGTAACTGCCTGCTGATAGGTCTTACATAGGTCTAGATAGTCCCACCCCTTGGTAACAAATATTTCATACCCAGGTTGCTGTTTTGTACGTTTAAAACCTGCTAAAACAGCCGAAATATCTCCCTTGGTTGTATGATAGGCTTGGGGCACAGAAATACCATATCCATCATCCCAAATAGAGATACACATGGGCACTTGCAGCACGCCTCCTGCATTAATGGTTTCAAAAAACATACCCTCTGAGGTACTGGCATCACCAATGGTGCCAAAAGCTACTTCATTACCTTGATTAGAGAAATTTTTTTGCATGTTTTCAAACGCAGGTGAGCGATACAATTTAGAAGCATAGGCTAGCCCCAATAACCTAGGCATTTGTGAAGCGGTAGGTGAGAGATCAGCTGAAACATTTTTGCTGGTTAGTTGGTTTAACCAATTACCTGCTTCATCTATAAATCTTGTTGCAAAGTGGCTGTTCATCATTCTCCCTCCAGAAGCTGGTTCAGCCTCTATAGAAGCGTGTGCATATAACTGCGCAAAGTATTGTTGCCAAGTTAAAGCTCCAATGGCCAACATAAACGTTTGGTCTCTATAGTAACCCGAACGCCAATCGCCAGGTTGGAAATATTTAGCCATGGCTAGTTGAGCCACCTCTTTGCCATCTCCAAAAATCCCAAATTTGGCTTTTCCTGCAAATACTTCTTTACGTGCCAATAGGCTTGCTGCTCTGCTTTCGCAGGCTATTCGATAGTCATTCAGTATGTCAGTAGGCGTAATAGATAAGGATTGTAACATATGCTTTATGGTAATGGAGCTAGATAATACATAGCTAGTAAAAGTGATACAAAAGTAAAGGCTTTTTATGCAAAAATCATTAGACCTTTTGCAAAACCTATTGTTAATGGCACTTTTGTGTCGAAACTGATCTATGCTCCTCCAATACATTTAATATGTTGCGGTGCGCTACTGTGCTAAGTACTGACAATTAGTCAGTAACTAGTCATTTATAGTTTACATTTTATTTGATTAAACTATTTGGCATGAAATATGCTGTATTGCAGGTCAGATTAGCATGCGTGCAAGCAAATTAGCGTGCTGTGCACGTTTTAATTTTAGATGTATACGATCAATCAATTATATAAAAAAAGTTATGACCAAAGTTCATATAAAACCATTGGCTGATCGGGTTCTGGTAGAACCTGCAGCAGCGGAAGAAAAAACAGTAGGCGGCATTATTATTCCTGATAGCGCTAAGGAAAAACCCCAAAAGGGCCAAGTAATTGCCGTAGGTCCAGGCAAAAAAGACGAGCCTATGAGTGTTAAAGTAGGGGATAAGGTACTCTATGGCAAATATAGTGGCACGGAGTTATCTATAGATGGTAGGCTTTATCTTATTATGAAAGAGTCTGATATTTATGCTATTACTTAATAGCTTCTTAGTCAATTAGATCCTTATAACCTTATAATAAATTTATATACAATGGCAAAAAATATATTTTTTGATGCAGAAGCACGAGAAAAGCTTAAGCGAGGTATTGATACCATGGCCAATGGTGTTAAGGTTACGCTAGGTCCAAAAGGCAGAAACGTTATTTTAGATAAAAAATTTGGGGCGCCTAGTGTTACTAAAGACGGTGTATCAGTAGCAAAAGAAATTAGTCTAAAAGACCCTGTAGAAAACATGGGTGCCCAGCTGGTAAAAGAAGTAGCTTCTAAAACAGCCGATAGTGCGGGAGATGGTACTACTACTGCGACTCTTTTAGCCCAATCTATTTTTACCCATGGTATTAAAAATGTGGCTGCAGGGGCTAATCCTATGGATATTAAGCGTGGTATAGACAAAGGGGTAGAAGCAATTGTTAAAAAATTGCAAGACACTTCTAAAAAGATTCATAATTCCAAAGAGATAGAACAGGTAGCTACTATTTCTGCTAATAGTGATAGCAAGATTGGTAAAATGATTGCAGATGCTATGGAAAAAGTGGGTAAAGATGGTGTGATCACGGTTGAGGAGGCTAAGGGTACAGAAACAGAAGTAAAGGTAGTAGAAGGAATGGAGTTCGATCGAGGCTATTTATCTCCTTATTTTGCGACTAATACAGAAAAAATGGAAGTAGAGCTGTCGAATCCTTACATTCTTATTTGTGATAAGAAAATTTCTGTCATGAAGGAGCTGTTACCTATTTTAGAAGCTGTTTCTCAAAGTGGCAGGCCATTGGTCATTATTGCCGAAGATGTAGATGGCGAAGCGTTAGCTACACTGGTTGTAAATAAAATTCGTGGAGTGTTGCGCGTAGCGGCTGTAAAAGCTCCTGGCTTTGGTGATAGAAGAAAAGCTATGCTAGAGGATATTGCAGCGCTTACAGGAGGTGCTTTAATTGCTGAAGAGAAAGGCTGTAAACTTGAAGCCGCTACTTTGGCATGTTTGGGTACCGCAGAAAAAATCAATATCAACAAAGATAATACCGTTATTGTGAATGGGGGAGGAGATAAGAAAGCTATTGAGGCTAGAATTGGCCAAATCAAGGCACAAATAGCCCATGCTACTTCTGATTACGATAAAGAAAAGTTACAAGAACGTTTGGCCAAGTTATCTGGTGGTGTAGCTATTCTTTATATTGGTGCCGCCACAGAAGTTGAGATGAAGGAGAAAAAAGATCGTGTAGATGATGCCCTACATGCAACCAGAGCAGCTGTGCAAGAGGGTATTGTTCCAGGTGGAGGAGTTGCCTTGTTACGTGCCGCTACATCTGGGGTACTGGATAATATAGCCGTAGAGAACGAAGATGAGCGCACTGGTATCAAAATCTTAAAGCTTGCCCTAGAGTCTCCTTTAAGGACGATTGTATCTAATGCAGGTGGTGAACCATCTGTAGTGGTACAACGTGTAAAAGAAGGTAGTGCCTCTTTTGGATATAATGCCCGTACAGATACATTTGAAGATCTCTATACAGCTGGGATCATTGATCCAACCAAAGTAACTAGGCTTGCGCTAGAGAATGCAGCTTCTATTGCTTCCCTTTTACTTACTACCGCTTGTGTAGTAGCAGATGATCCTGAAGATGAAAAAGCTGCTCCTATGCCTCCAATGGGTGGTGGAATGGGTGGCATGATGTAATATTCTGCTTGACTGCTATCTATCTGAAAATCAGGTGATCAGTAACCAACTGATCATCTGATTTTTTTAATGTCTTCGGGTAAGGCATTTTCCTCTTAGTTTTTTTCTTGATAAAAAAGTGGTATAAAAAAGCCTTGCTGCTGATCACAAATTTTTAGAAAAGGCGTTTTTTGGTCCACGGGCGCGTTTTTTTCCTAGCATAAGCCATAGTGGTGAACGAAAACGATTATTGTGTCAGGATGGGATCTTTCTAAAAGATTGATAGCGTTACCCTAGTGCTCAAGAGCTAATAATCAGCAAGCTTATATTTCCAATGTGCTGCCCTACCATACTCTGCTATATAATCCATGCGCTCTGTACGTATTTGTACCTCTAACCGCCCATATTTGTAAGTTTCAAAGGTAAGATGAAGTGATTCATAGCTGCTATCCCTTGGTGTACTGATCCAGTCTCTCATGATATGACAGACTGGCTTATAAAGATTACTAATAATGCTAAGTATTCTCCAACAAGCTACTTTTTCTTCTTGTATGCTTTTACCATCCATATTGGTTAGAATAATTCTGATAGCAGCCAGGTCATGTACTTGATCGAAATCAATTTGCAACTTTTGAATTTTATGCCAAATAGAATAAACAGATTTGATCCGTTTTTTTAATATAAAGTCAATACCACGTGCTTGAATAGCGGCTTGAACTTCCTCAGCAATAAGATTCAATTTTTGCTGCCTTTTTATTTTAGTCATGCCAAGTTTAGCAGTAATAGCATAGTAACTCAGTGTATCTGAGTGTTTTAACCAAAAATCTGCCAATTTGGTTTGTATATCGTACAATCGCATTCTATGTGAAAGTGGAATATAGAAATACTTTAGTTCAAGTAGTAGCTGGGGGCTAGAATGGATCAATTCTGATTCTAGATTTTCTAAATCTATACCGCTACAATGTACACGAATCATGTCACAAATTTGCAGCAAAATAGCTATAATATGATCAGCATTTATATCAGGATAAATGGGATAAGTCCGAATCGTATCACTACGCAATCTATAGCTTTTTAATGCTTGGAGCTCTTTAAGTATAGAGGCTGTTTTTGAGCCAAAGTTGGTTTCAATAGTTGCTTCTTCAATCAACTCTGCTAAGAAAGCTGGTGTTAAAAGTGCAGCTATAGCTGTAGAAAGACCCAAAGACATCTCCGTAGCAGCGACAATGGCTACCTGTAGGGATTCTTTTGCAGAACGTTTGAGCGGTAGTTTATGAAGTTGTTTGTCAAAGCCTTCTGCCCATTTATATGCCTCTTGAATAATGGAATAAGCTTTTTTGCTATCATTTGCATTTTGGCTTACCGATCTTGCAAGCTGATGCAAGTTCCAAGTATTTACGTCGGGAACTTCATGTCTTTTTATCATGGTATAAAGTCAAAAATTGTATATTATAGCTTGCATAAGCTTATACATAGGGCTTTATTTTTTAACTAACGCGGTTTGCGCTAAATTTATAAAATAATCTTGCTAAGTGCAATAATTACCAAGGCTAATGCATTAGTTCTATTAAAGACTAGTAATTAATATATGAAGGTATTAGTATGAAAAAATTGTCAAAATTACAAAACAAAATATTTTTTTGGCATACAGTTTTCGGATGGTTAACTCAAATGTCTTTAATAAATGGGTCATAGGCATGGTAGCTAAAATTTGTCTTGTACGCATCGATGGATGCGCTATAATTTTGGATTTTTTAATTGAAATAGTTAGATTATATGAAATTTAATCTTTAAAAAAACAATATGTACCATACAATTAAAGCCATACCCATCAAGAGTTTTAGCCTAGTATTTCTACTTTATATAGAATTAGTTATTTCTGGTTGCACTAGTAGGTTAAGGTTGAATGCTGTGAGAGATGATTCGGTATGTTATTCTTGCCAGGAACCTGCACTTGGGTATACACCTACAAAGGACCATCGCTTTTTTGTTGACGCACTCTCTAAAGGCTTTATCTTTGAAAAAATCTGTAGTAATGATGATTCGGTATGTTATTCTTGCCAGGAACCTGAACTTGGGTATAAACCTACAGAGGGGTATCACTTTTATCTTGACGCATGCTCTAAAGGCTTTATCTTTGAAGAAATCTATAGTAATATTGCTCTTTTGTTTAAAGCCTTTGATGAACGAGTCCTCTGTTTCGACGAAATCGGAATCGATTTAGAGACCTATAAGCGTTTTCAAGAATTAAGAAAGGAAAATCTAGCGAAATGCTATAGCCTTACCCAGAATTGCTCCAAGCACATCTATCGTTCTATGTTATTATCTGCAATTGAGGCTAGTTGTTTACCAGTGGTTGTATGTTTATTAAATAATGAATTTGCTACATCTTTTTTTGGTCCTTTATCACTCTACAAGACATCATATGCCGATACCCTTAGCCAACCTTATACGGATGATTCTGAATTAGAACCTACCAAGAAGTTGAAGTATCACTTTCTGCATAAAGCAGTTAGTATAATCAAAGAATTGAACCGCAAAGGTTCTGACACTTCTTCTGCATTAAAAGTTTTTTATTCGCTAATGTTAGCGGAAAAAAATCCATGTAAGCAGGATACTTTATTGAAAGAAAATATTGTACACTTGTTTGTTCGTGATGATAATAATAATGATAATCATGATAAGGTACTATCAGAATATATTATGTCTATTTTTAAATATTTGCCTCTTACGATCAAACAAAAAAATTCCATGTTAACTGCAAAAGATAGTCAAGGCAAGACGCCCGAACAAGTAGCACGTCAGCACGGATTTACTTATACAGCAAAGCTATTGAATAAATATTGTCATGAATATGATAAAAAACTGCTTTCAACTCCACAAGATGGTGATACAGATACAATGTTTTGTGGTAAGCCTGATGCTTTCAAGAACTCATCCAAAAAAAGAAAGAGAATTCCTAATCACTGTCTCTCATATAATAAAATTATTCGGGATCAAGCCCAAATTAAAAGTATGGGTAAAAAAATAGACAAAAACGGTTTAATGCTTAAAAAACAAAAAACAAAGCAAACAAGATAGATCTAAAGAATTACAACTAGTTAGCAGCTTTAAGTCCTATGTAGTTTATCTTTATAAGATGTTAAAATTATAGTTTAATTTATGCCATTTGATTTTTCATTACTTATCATAATCTTATTTTTATTATTTACCCTGCTTGTAGCTTTTTTTTCTACTAAATCACCTAAAACTTTTCGGGAACATGCTGTGGGTAAAAAGCAGTTTTCGCTCACTACTTTGACCATAACGCTATTGGCTTCTATATATGGAGGTGGTACCCTTAAAGGGGGTATAACTATTTGGTTTTCAGATGGCTTTTTCTGGATTGTTTGGCAATTTTTTTTGAGTAGTATTTCTCTTTTAATCACTGGGTGGTTGGCCGGGCGTATGCATAAGTTTATGTATCATTGCTCAATGCCAGAATCGATAGGGCGTGTATATGGGAAATACCCAAGGCTCATAGCAACTTTGATTAGTGTTTGTTATATAATTGCATTTACCGGTTTGCAAATTAATTGCCTATCCAAGGCTATTAGTATGTGTATAGATTCAAATAATTATCTGCTTACTATACTGGCTACTATGATGATTTGTATTTATGCTATACTAGGAGGTATTTATGCAATTACTTTTACGGATATATGGCAATATATAACTTTTTTTAGTATAATTGTTGCGTTAGTTTGGGTTATGTCAAGGAAGATAGATAACCTAGGCCTTGAAATCATACCTTTTCTAGAAACGCACAAGCAAGCTGCATGCAGCCTGCATAATATCTTTTTCCCTTTTAATAACAAGTTGCAGCCTATACTTTACTATTTAGCTGTCTTAGCCTATATGGATCCTTGTGATATACAAATCGTATATATGGCTTCTAGCCCTATGCAAGCCAGAAAAGTATTTTTATGGGCTAGCCTTTTTGCTATGGTTATCACCGTATGTCTATTGTTGATTGGTCTATTTATCTTTATTAAAGTCCCTACTTTACCTACTAGAGAAGTTTTTGATTATATGGTAGCTAATGTGCCTTCTTATTTTAAAGGATTGATTTGTATTTGTTTATTAGCGATGATTATGTCTACAGTTGATTCTAAGCTACATACGGGTGCTATTATCATGAGTCGTGAGATACTTGAGCATATGAATCATATTAAAATATCTAATAATCAGCATATTTTATTGAATTATCTGACCATGGCTACTCTAGCTATATTAGCTATGTTATGTGCTTTGTATAAAAATCCTTTTGACTATTTTAGACTTGTACCAATAGTTGCTATATACGCATCTATAGTAGTGGCCCCATTTATTTTAGCTGTTTTAGGGTTGCGTAGTAATGGACAGACTGCTTTGATGGGTATGGCTACAGGTCTATTTACTCTTTTCGCCTGGGATAAATGGATGAGTCCTATTGTGGGGCCAACTACCGGTACTTTTGTTTCTATAGTAGCTAATGGTCTAGCTATATTAGCTGCACACTACTTATATTACTGCAATAAACGGGGAAAAAAAGCTAGATATCTGCATTAGATCTATTGGTTTTGTTTGTTGTATTTTATAAGCTACTTGTTTCCCTGCCTGTTCCCGAGTTTCCGTTCACTACTATGGCTTATGTTAGGGAAAAAACGCGTTTTCTATTCACCACTATGGTCAGGGCTAGCTAAAACTAAATAAAAACGCGCCCTTATAAAAAGTTGTGAGTAGAAAACGCGCCTTACAGCTGGTGAGAAAAACAGTGTGTTTGAAGCCCGCGCAGCGGGCGAGTTCTGTTTTTCCAGCTGTAAGGTGTGATTTCCAAAACTTTTTATCCAGGGCTTGATTTTTTGCACACTTTTTTATCAAAAAAAAAGTGTGTTAAAATAACTTTATTGGCCAATGGCGTGAATAGACACAAAACGCGCCCTTTGAAAAAAGTGCGATCAGAAAGCAAGGCTTTTTTTATCCCCCCAATCAATTTGATCATGGCTCTTGGCTAGATAATTGTGTAGTTGAATTAAGTTGTTGCTCGAGCTTTTCTTTTTCTTCGGTCTTTTTTCTAATCAGTGATTTTTTATCTCGTATCATTGATTCGATTTGTTCTGAGGTCCTGTTTTCATACTTATTAAGTAATTTTTTTTCTTCCTCTTCGAGCCCCTCTGGAAAAATATTTTCTTTCATTTTTGCTCGTGTTGTTGCCTCGAGCTCTTTCTGGAAATCTGCTGATTCTTTTATTTCTTTTGTAAGCTTATCTATTTGCTTCTTTATTTTTTCTTTCTTTTTGTGAATCACTGCTTGCAAAATAACTATACGAAATTCTCTTTTTTCAATACTTTCATGGATTGCTTCATCATCTTTGTATTTGTATTTATATTTGTATTTTCTAACTAACTCTTTATATCTTTCATCAAGGCCCTCTAAATGGGAAAATCCCTGATTAGACTTTTCTCTGATGCGTTCTTTTAATAATTCTTCACAAATGTTTTGTTTAGTTATTAACTCTTCTAGTTCTTTTTCAAGCTCATCTATAGGGCGTATAAAAGATTTTATGTTTGTTTTAAATTTATTAATTTGTCTGTGGACAAGTAGTTTACTTTTAGGTTTTAATTTTAGTTTTTGGATTAGTTTTTTTATTAACTGAATCCATGAATTTGATTTGACCTTATTATCTTGGTTGTGTTCTTGTTCTTGCCTATCATCTTGGCCACTAGATGTAGTAGATTCAGGAAAATATTTTGAAATATTATTATCCGTTTTTTCTATTGTGTGTTCGTCAATGATTTTCTCAACTTCTTCAAGCATGTTGTATACTTCTTTCTCATCATCTTCTTGCTGCATTCTATCTTCTTGATTTTGTTCCGTCTCATTACTGTCTTCCTTACTATTTTTTTCTATTGGATCTTCTTGATTGTCTGGCGTCTTATTATCCTCTTTTGTCGCTTCAATAGATTCTTGATTATTACTATAAGGGATAATGGCTTCTGTAGGTTTTTTATTTGTTGTTATTATACTTTTCGAGTTATTTTTTTTTCTACACGAAAACCAACACCCCATAGGTCCTATTAGAAAATATAAAATAGTGGATAAAAAAAATCCTCTTGATACAATGTTTGGCATAATGATTGTGTAGTTATATCTAAACTTTTTGGCGAGCTCACTTGCGGCAGTAGTGCTATACCAGCAGTTAGTTTTTTAATGGACCTATTTTAGATATTAGATAGAAATGATCTAATCTTAATATTATTTAGAGCCAACATATCTATCTAACATCTAAATATAAGATAATTAAAATTGAATGTCGATTTTTTGCATCTGTTCAGGCAATGGCGTCAACTTAAGGAATTTTTAATTATTTTTATTTGATTATAAGTTTTTTCCTCTTACTTTTTTCTTGATAAAAAAGTAAGCAAAAAATCAAGCCCTGGTAAAAAGTTGCGGAAAGCGCCCCTTACAGCTGGAAAAACAGAATCCACCCTGCAACATCCATTGCA
>NZ_JAACGG010000113.1:0-4881 GCF_022810525.1 Candidatus Cardinium sp. cByotN1 | reverse complement strand
TACCAGTTTTTTCGTTTCCGTTCACCACTATGGCTTATACTAGGAAAAAAACGCGCCCTTTGAAAAAAGTGCGATCAGAAAGCGCAGTTTACAGATGAAAAGAAAAACAGTTGCCGGGATGAATTGCAGGTAGGCTCCTGTTTTTCCAGCTGTAAACGAAGCTTGCAGTAACTTTTTTCATTAGCGCTTGATTGTTTGGCTACTTTTTGATCAAGCAAAAAGTAGCTTTAAAAAATTCATTTTTTAACAGTGTCAGGAACAGCTAACAAAAAATGTAGTTAACAATTCATTTTAATTACCCCATCCCTCTCGGTCTAAGCTACGGTATTGAATAGCTTCTGCTAAGTGCAGCTCCGATATATTTTCACTTCCTGCCAAATCAGCAATTGTTCTGGCTACTTTTAAAATTCTTTCGTAGGCCCTTGCCGAGAGTCCTAACCTTTCCATAGCTATCTGCAATAGCTTTTGTCCGGCCTTTGAAATAGGACAAAACACTTTAGTCATGGTAGAGGACATTCGGGCATTGGTATAGAGTTGTACATGACCTTGAAAACGTTTTGCCTGTATTTTTCTTGCTTCAACGACACGTGCTCGAATCAGCTGACTGGCTTCATTTCTTTTCGAAGCAGTCAGCTCTTCAAAGAGTACAGGTACTACTTCTACATGGAGATCTATTCTATCTAATAATGGTCCGCTCACCTTATTGAGATAGCGTTGTACACTAACCGTACTACAAACACATTCTTTTGCAGGATGGTTGTAATAGCCACAAGGACAAGGATTCATACTTGCAATAAGCATAAAGTTAGCAGGGAACTCAATAGAAAACTTAGCCCTTGCAATCACTACTTTTCCATCTTCTAAAGGTTGGCGCATGACTTCCAATACGCTCCGTTTAAACTCTGGTAATTCATCTAAAAAAAGAATCCCATGATGGGCCAAAGAAATTTCACCCGGTTGCGGAAAGGTCCCCCCTCCTACTAATGCTACATCGCTAATCGTATGATGAGGTGCGCGAAAAGGTCTTGTCGACAATAAGCCATAACTACTATCCATGCGGCCTGTTACAGAATAGATCTTAGTGGTTTCTAGTGTTTCAGCTAAAGTAAAAGGAGGCAAAATAGAGGGCAAACGCTTAGCCAACATCGTTTTACCTGCTCCAGGAGGCCCAATCATAATAACATTGTGGCCACCAGCTGCTGCAATTTCCAAGGCTCTTTTGATATTTTCTTGTCCTTGGACATCTGCAAAATCCACTGCATAAGCATCTGACTGCGCTTCAAAAAGTTTACGTGTGTCTACTTCTACAGGGTGAATGGTGCGTTCTCCTGCCAAGAATGCAATTGCTTCTGTAATATGGTTCACGGCAATGACCTCTATTTTACTTACAATCCCACCCTCTGGCCCATTCTTTTCTGGCACAATGATACCCTGAAATCCATTTTTATGCGCTTCAATAGCAATCGGCAATACCCCTTTTACCGGCCTGAGCACGCCATCTAGTGCCAATTCACCCATAACGATATAGTTGGCTAATCGAGATAAGTTATATTGTTCTGAGGCATGTAAAATAGATAAAGCAATGGGTAAGTCATAAGAGGCGCCTTCCTTGCGTATATCGGCTGGTGCAAGGTTTACAATGACACGCTGGCGAGGCATGGTACATTTAATCTGCTTTAATACCGATTCTATGCGGTGTTGACTCTCTTTAATGGCACTATCTGGCAACCCTACCATAAATAGGCTGGTTCCATTCACAATGCTTACTTCTATGGATATAATAAAAGCATTTACACCATATACGGCACTGCTGAAAGATTTAGTGACCATTTTTTATAAAAAAATATGAGCCTTGGAGAGAAACACTACTGCTGCTGATCATAAGCATTGCTCAGAAAAAAACTTATTCCACAACAATAAGGTAATAATTTTTTTTCCCTTTTTGTATCAATAGATAACGATCATGTAACAAAGTAAAATCAGGTTTTTGGTAAGGATCTCTTAACAATACCTTATTTACCTTGATACCAGCTGAGGCTATTATGCGTCTTGCTTCTGATTTAGAAGGCATAATTATATTATTTGTAGCAACAGATAATAAAGAAACGATGGAGTCTACGTCACTTAAGGCAGTTCTTGTAATAGTCACCTTAGGTATAGTGGCACAAACATTTAATAACGCATCTTCGCTTAGGGCATAGAGCGCATCTGCTGAAGCAGTATGACCAAAAAGAATAGTGCTGCAGACTATGGCTTGGTTACAGGACTCTTCTGAATGAACCATGGTGGTTACCATCTTGGCTAAGGTTTGCTGTAATAGCCTTGTTTCAGGCTTAGCCTGATGAGCCAAGATCATGGCTTCTACCTCCTCTTGTTTACAACAAGCAAAAATTTTAATCAATTTTTCTGCTTCATGATCTGTAGCATTCAATAAAAACTGATACATTTCATAAGGAGAGGTTTGGGCTGGATCTAGCCATATATTTTTGCCAGCAGTTGTCTTGCCAAACTTTGTGCCATCCGAACGCGTAAGCAGAGGAGCAGTTAGTGCAAATGCTTGATATTGTGACTTTTTATGAATAAGCTCTACACCGGTGGTTAAATTACCCCATTGATCAGATCCCCCCATTTGTAGGGTTACATTTTTATGTAGATAGAGATAATAAAAATCATATCCTTGTAATAGTTGATAAGCAAATTCGGTATAAGAAATACCGGTTTCTATGCGTTGTTTTACGCTATCTTTAGCCATCATATAGCCAATAGGTATATGTTTACCTACCTCACGCAAAAAACCTAGAAACGAGAAATCTTTAAACCAATCAAAATTATTTAACAAGAGAGCCTTGTTTGGACCAGTAGAAAAATCTAAAAACTTTTCTAATTGCTTGGCAATAGAGGCCTCATTGTAACGCAATACTTCTTCCGTTAAAAAGGTACGCTCTTGGCTACGTCCAGAGGGATCTCCAATCATGCCCGTAGCACCACCTACTAGTGCAATAGGTTGGTGCCCTGCTTCTTGGAAGTGCTTTAATAGCATAATAGTCACCAAATTGCCCAAATGTAAAGAAGGGGCAGAAGGGTCAAAACCAACATATCCGGTAGTCATACCTTTAGCCAGATGCTGGACTATACCTGGAACCATATCATGGATCATACCACGCCAGGTTAAGCTGGCTATAAAATCTTTCATGTAATCAAAAAATAAACTATCCTAAGGTAGTTAATCTTAAAAAGAATCACAATAGAATGCGCTTATAATCCACTTATGCTGATGCATTCTCTTAAGAGGAGTGGAGCATAAAATTGTTTAACCAAATTATTTTATGTAAGTTAAAATAGTAAAAAACATATTACTCAAGCTAAGTTTAGCATGGTTGTTAACTTTATTTATGCTGATAGCTTTGCAGGAAAGATGCAGTGCAAGATCCCAATCTAATAGATGCAATTTGGCCAACGGATCGATGTATAGATTACTAAAAGTAGCGTTTCGAACGCAACGCTGTTAAAAAATAATGCTGCTATGGCTACTATTTTCAATAACTCTTTAGTCATATATGGGGGTTTTGCAGCTCTGCTACTTGTTGTAGATAGTATATCGTGTCAATGTAAAAACGCAGAAGCTTGTAAGAAGACTAATCCTGTTCTTGAAGCAACAGAAAAAAAATCCTGCCCTACACAGCATACTCCTATTGCTTCTAATGAACCGGCAACTATTCAAAAATGGGCTGAAATAAATCCTCAAGGCAATCTTGCCAACTCAAGTAATGATTCTCTAAAAATGGAAGAGCCTCATCAGGATGAAAGCTCGATGGGCCAATTGGCAGAAAATATTCAGCCAAGTTTTACCTTAAAAGACATTACCATACATATAGGAGAAAAGCAATCCCATATGTTAGAAGTAGCTGGCGTAACAGCAGGGTATAACATTAAATCTATTTCAGTAAGCCAAAATCGTATTTACTATACAAAACAATTTGGGGTAGAGCGGTTTAATAATCAACCTATCCCAACTTCTGGTTTACCTATTACGCTAACTACCGACTCAACTCTAAAAGCTGGTGTTTATGAGCTAAAAATTAAAATAGGGAAAATAGGAAAAAATAGTAAAAATACAGAACAATGGGTAACATGTATGATTTATGTTATCAAAGATGAAGAAAAAGTTCAAGATACATCAAAAATTGAAAAACAAAATAAATCATCTCATACACCTAGTAAAACACAAAACATACCAGGATTACAGAGTGAAACAATACACCATATGGGTTCAATCATAGAAAATGAGCCAGATACTGCTAAAAATAAAGAGGCCGATCTGACCCAAGGTCATACTACACCGACTCAACCCAGTTTTAGCTTACAGGATATTACAATGCAAGCAGGTACCCAGCAACCTAGCTTGCTACAAGCAACCGGTAACACAGAAGGCTATAGTGTTAAGTCTATTTCAGTAAGTCAAAATAGACTAAGTAAAGCTATATACTATACCAAAAAATTTGGGTTAGAGATATTTAACAATAAGCCTATACCATCTTCTGGCCTCCCTATCATACTCACTGCTGATTCGACCTTACAAGCTGGTTCTTACCAATTAAAAATTAAAATAGGTCAAACAGGCAAGGGTAGTCAAAGAACAGAACAATGGGTAACATCTACGATCTATATTATTCAAGATCAGCCTAAAAAAGAAGAATTGACTGTCAATCAAGAGGATGCCGCTAAGGAATAGTAACAGAAAATATTAGTTTCCGTTCACCCAATGGCGTCAACTTAAGGAATTTTTAATTATTTTTATTTGATTATAAGTTTTTTTTATCTTACTTTTTTCTTGATAAGAAGTAAGCAAAAAATCAAGCCCTGGTAAAAAGTTGCGGAAAG
>NZ_JAACGG010000112.1:0-384 GCF_022810525.1 Candidatus Cardinium sp. cByotN1 | reverse complement strand
TTCCACCTGGAAAAAGAATGTGTATCCATTTATTACCCTGGCATAAGTGGACCCCAAAAACGCCCCTTGTAAAATAGTTGCGCTCAGAAAGAGAACGTTACAACTGAAATAGAAAAACAGTTGAGAAGGAGGCAAGAAGGGCGGATTCTGTTTTTCCAGTTGTAACGGACGCTTTTCGCAACTTTTTACACAGGGCTTGATTTTTTGTCCATTTTTTTATCAAGAAAAAAGTGGCTAAAAAAGCCTTGAACAGATACAGAAAAATAAAATAAAAAATTCATTAAATGAGCAACTATATAAAATTTTTGTACCAGACTGGTCTATTGTCCACCATTACATTAATGGGGGCTAACTGTGGTGGTTCTGGTAGCAACACACCCTCGG
>NZ_JAACGG010000111.1:0-5249 GCF_022810525.1 Candidatus Cardinium sp. cByotN1 | reverse complement strand
TGTATGGGTTCAGGCAATGGCGTCAACTTAAGGAATTTTTAATTATTTTTATTTGATTATAAGGCTTTTTTATCTTACTTTTTTCTTGATAAAAAAGTAAGCAAAAAATCAAGCCCTGGTAAAAAGTTGCGGCAATCACCTATTAGAGTTGGAAAAACAGAGCTCACCCGCTGCGCGGGTTCAAATAAGCTGTTTTTCTAGTCAGCTCTAATAGGTGATTGCTGATCGCAACTATTTTACAAGGGGCATGTTTTTCTGGGATCCCCTACCACAGCCGTGCTGAATCGATACATGGAGGCTTTATTGTTTTTTATAAAACAATAAGTAAGCTTGTTTAGATTTATTTATAGCGTCTGATTGCGTAATTTCTTTTACGTTATTATCGCTCACTTCATACCATTGGTCTTTACGCTTTACATAGGCAATATAGTGGCCAGAGCTAGTACTATCCCCATCGTGTACAATAAATGCATTTAAATTATAGTTAATTCTATTTATATTATTAGGATCTGGCTTAATGGTCATATCAAATGTGCCATTAACGTCAGAGTTATTTTTAATTAAATTTTGGTCATACCGCATCAATTCTACACATAACCTAGAAGGCATTGGCTCCCTATATATGACTTGCTTGATATAACTGCCTACTTCAATATCATTGCTTGAATTTGAATAATCTATAACTTCTAACTGATCTTGATTGTTTCTTAGAAAATTCGATTGATTTTCATTGTTTAAGCGGTGGTAATCATTTAAACACACCTTTAATTTTACATCTTTGTTATGTACGACTGTTTCACTACACGATGCAATCATATCAGTTAAATTCAAAGTACCCACACATGATTCTGGAAAATTTACATACAATAAATTGTATGGACCCTGACTAATTTGTTTGTAGTAATTACAGCAATCATGATTTTTTGTAACTGAAATAATCGTCCGTTCAAAAGTGTTAAAAGACTGTAGAAATGGGTAATTCAGCTTCTGATGAAGCAGAAGCAAAAATTCATCCACATCCTGTTGTTTGTCTGCCCAATCAACCGTCTTATCGATTAGCTGAAGTAATTCTGTTCTAACCCGCTCCATACGGTCTTTACCTAGTGGCCGATGACCATTATTAATTTCTTCGATCAAAGTTTTTAAATATTGATGTTTTACGCTGTCTGAGTATAAAGCTGCTATAACCTGCAGCACAGCATTCATATAGCAACTATTAACTACATTAGTCAGCCCAGCGAAAGGAGTAGGAGTAGAAGGAGGAGGAGGAGGAGGAGTAGAAGGCGTATAAGAGCCTGAAGAGGAACTACCACTAGAAAAGCCAGAGGAAGCACTACCACTACTAAAAGAAGAAGAAGAAGAAGAAGAAGAAGAAGAAGAAGAAGAAGAAGAAGAACTATCACTAGAAAATCCAGAAGAATCAGTGTCGGTATTAAGACTCTCGGTAGAGCCATTTACATGATCTGTTGGCTCATTGGTTGGAGCAGTAGTAGTAGTTGGAGGATTAGGTTTAGCAGATGATGCAACGGAAGATGTGGTTGGGGCTGTCTCTTTTTGTTTGCTTTTTTCCCCGAAACAATCTTTACAACCATTGACCATTGCATAGATTGTAATCACGAATAGCCACGACTTTTTTTGCTGGAATATAATTTTTTTAAACATATTGCAAGGTTGTTTTAATTTTATATTTTAAGAAGACAAGAAGGTGTGCTTTAAAAAACATTGGAAACAATTATTGATCTTAGAGACACTTTTGTCTTTCAAATGGCAATTGAAATTTAATTCAAAGATAGCAATTGTATGCAAAAAAAATAGCAGATCAGTAATTTTAACAAATTAATCTCTTTATAACAAGAAGGCTACTTTTAAATTTGCTTTTTTGGGAACAAAATCGTTTTTTTAACACAAAATTAACTTAAAATACCTTAATAATCATAGTGGCTTAGCAGTTTTTATACACCTGCTTTATATAAATTATTTTGATTATAAACTTATAAATTATTTAATCCATGTCATTAAACCTATTGTATCTGGCAACTTGGGACACGCGTTTTACACTTGTGATTGACATGGTACTAATTGGGTTTTTAATTTTTACTATATACAAATTAGTTGAGGGTAGTATAGCTGTCAAGAGCATTTTGGGTTTCTTGGTTGTATATCTTTTTTACTGGATTGTTCGGGCATTACATCTAAATGAGCTAGCCTCTATCTTAAGCATATTTACAACTCCTATCGTTCCAATTATTATTTTTCAAAGAGAAATTCGTCATTTCTTGTTTAGTATAGGTAAAAGTCTTTTAGGTAGCAAGGCGATGATGGTACAAATTATTCCTTGGTTAACTGATCAAAAAAGTGAAGTGGATGTAACACCAGTAGTAAAAGCCGTTCAAACATTAGGAGGAAGTAATACAGGCGCACTCATCGTGTTTACAAAAGATGCAGATCTGCGACACTATGAAGAATCTGGTGATTTAATTAATGCAGTAGTCTCTGCTCGATTATTGATTGCTATCTTTAACAAATATAGCCCTTTACATGATGGTGCAGTTATTATTCACAGTAATAAAATCGTAGCAGCAAGGTGTATCTTGCCTGTGACAGACAACCCCAATATTGCTGCTCGTTTTGGACTACGTCATAAAGCAGCTGTTGGCCTTACTGAAATAACAGATGCCTTAGTCTTAATTGTTTCAGAAGAATCTGGTCAGATATCCATAGCTAAAAAGGGAAGCATGGAAAATAACCTCTCTGCTCAAGAAATTAGAAGTGCGCTAAAGGAGTATATTGGTAATGGCTGATTGTTTTTTTCTCAATGCACCCTATCTTTGATAAAACTTATTTTATTTCATACCATATTGCTAGGAAATGCGAACCATACAATTTAGAGAAGCATTGCGAGAAGCAATGATCGAAGAAATGCAAAAAGATGAAATGATCTTTTTAATGGGTGAAGAAGTAGCGGCATACAATGGTGCTTACAAAGTAAGCCAAGGAATGCTGGACCATTTTGGACCAAACAGGGTTATAGATACGCCTATTAGCGAGTCGGGTTTTGCTGGTCTAGGTGTGGGTGCTGCTATGAATGGCTTGCGCCCAATCATAGAATTTATGACTTTTAACTTTTCCTTAGTAGCCATAGATCAAATTGTCAATGGAGCAGCCAAAATGTACGCGATGTCTGGTGGCCAATACCATGTACCTATTGTATTCAGGGGGCCAACTGGTAATGCGGGTATGTTAAGTGTCCAACATTCTCAAAATTTTGAAAATTGGTATGCCAATTGTCCGGGACTAAAAGTAGTTATTCCTTCTAATCCATATGACGCGAAAGGGCTACTCAAAAGTGCGATTAGAGATGATGATCCTGTAATATTTATGGAATCAGAACTCATGTATGGCGACTTAGGAGCAGTGCCCACAGAAAACTACTTGCTGCCAATCGGAAAAGCTCACGTGGTGCAAGAGGGGACAGATGTAACTTTGGTTTCTTTTGGGAAAATGATTAAAGTGGCAGATCAAGCCAGACAAGCCATGCAAGCAGAGGGTATTTCAGTAGAATTAATTGATTTACGAACCATCCGCCCACTAGACCTCTCTACGATTATTCAATCGGTAAAAAAAACCAATCGTTTGGTGATACTAGAAGAAGCTTGGCCACTAGCTTCTATTGCCTCTGAAATAGCTTACCAGGTGCAAAAGCATGCTTTTGACTATTTGGATGCACCTATTCAAAAGGTAAATAGCCTAGATGTACCCCTACCCTACGCACCTACTTTAATAGAAGCTGTTTTACCCAATTTACCCAAAACAGTGGCTGCACTTAAGTCGGTTTTATAGCTAACCCAAATGGGAAAAAATGGAAAAAAAATACCTTATAGGCAATTGGAAAATGTACAAAACAACAAAAGAAGCCATTACTTTTATGCAACAGTTGTTACCTACATTGGAGGCAATTGATACCGGATCCTTAGGGCTATTTCTTGCCCCTTCTTTTGTTCATTTATCTGATATGGCAAAATTAATAGATCGTAAAGGCCCTATTCAATTGGTTGCACAAAATTGTCACCATGAAGCAGAAGGTGCTTTTACAGGAGAGGTATCTGCTGCTATGCTATCGACTAGTAAGGTAAGTGGGGTATTGATTGGGCATAGTGAACGAAGAATGTACCAAAAAGAAGATAATTCGCTTTTAGCTAAAAAAGTTAAAAAGGTATTGAAAACGGGTATGCAACCTTTCCTTTGTTGTGGTGAGAGTTTAGAAGACCGTAAAAACGGTAAACACAAAGTGATTGTCAAACAACAATTACAAGAAAGTTTATGCGGCATCACACCAGATGAAGTAGCAAAATTAGCTGTTGCTTATGAGCCTGTTTGGGCAATTGGTACAGGAGAAGTAGCTAGTTTGGATATCATAACAGAAATGCACTACTTTATAAGGGAAACGCTATTAGAAGCATATGGCGGGAATATAAACGTACCTATTCTATATGGTGGGAGCTGTAATCCAAAAAATGCAGCAGCTATATTTAGTGCGCCTCATGTTGCAGGTGGGCTCATCGGTGGTGCTTCACTCCAAGTGGATTCATTTATACAATTGGTTAAGACATGTATCTGCTCAAGGCACTGTTAAACAAAGCTTTTTTATCCCACTTTTGCGTGATTTTCTGTTTGTGGGTGGTCCTGACCAAATAGGATACTAAGATATTACTTAAACAAGAAAATGCTAAAGCCCACTAATGTTATTAAAGTAAAGCAAATAGCTAAAATTCTCCAAAAGGAACTAGCCACATTGTTTTTAACAGAAATGGCAGGATTATTTGATCATGCTTTAATCTCGGTTACCATGGTTGACTTAAGTAGTGATTTGAACCTAGCAAAAGTTTATATTAGCCTTTCACTCAATAAGGATCAGGGATCATTACTAAAAAAAATGGATGATCATAAAAATAGCATAAGGAGATTATTAGGCAAAAGGATAGCGGGTAAAATGCATAAAGTACCTGATTTAAGGTTTATCCTTGATGATTCGGTTATACAAGGAGCGCGCGTTACTGCTTTAATTGACCAATTAGATTCGATTGAAGGCTAAGAAAAGGAATAGGTAGTTTACTTTTTTTCGATAAAATAGTAGCTGTTCAGACCATGGCGTCAACTGAAGGGGTATATTTAATTGTTTCCGTTCACCACTATGGCTTATGCTAGAAAAAAAACACGCCCTTTGAAAAAAGTGCGATCAGAAAGCGCAG
>NZ_JAACGG010000110.1:0-6963 GCF_022810525.1 Candidatus Cardinium sp. cByotN1 | reverse complement strand
ACTAAGCTTTCTGATCGTACTTTTTTCATCAGCGCTTGATTTTTTGGCTACTTTTTGATCAAGCAAAAAGTAGCTTTAAACACTTCATTTTTTACCAGTGTCAGGAACAAACAAATACCTTTTCTTCTTTTACCATGCTTAATGCTTTACCATCGCTATATTGAATACCTTTTCAGTATGTAGCTGCAATTCATGCGTGATGTCGACCAGCTGTATTTGCATGGCTAATGGCAAGTAAAAATTTTGAATTAATCTGGCTTTTTCTATCTGTTTTTCGATTGTATGGCCAGAAATTGTTCTTGCGTTATGTAAGACATCAGCTAGCCTAACCAACATAGCATCATGATTTTTATCAGATGTGATACGTTTGATGTAGCTATTATAATCCCCTTTTTGGTTTAATAGCTCTTTCTCTAAGCGCGCTGCAGCCATTACAGTTTGTGTAATAGAAGTACCAAATAGAGTCGTTAAACCTGCTTCTGTAAGCGGGGTATTTTGTACTACATCATGCAGTAAACCTGCAATAATAACATTAGATTCATCCGTTATAGTCAGTAAAATAGAAGCAACTGCCATGGGGTGTAAATAAAACAGTTCTCCTGTTTTTCTTCTTTGGGTCGTATAATAAATTTTAATGAGTTGTAGCGCATCCATGATGGCATCTATATTCAATCCTTTTTTCTGTTTTACCTTTTCTATAAAAGTAGCTTCTTCTTTCATACTCACTGGATCTAATACCATTCTTTGTGTATAAACAACAGGGGAAAGGGTAGCAAATGCCTTAGTAATTTCTTTGACGTTTACAGGTATTACGTATAGATAGGTAATTTCTGATTCAGAAGAAAACCGTTCATAGTAACCGTAATGGGCATGTACAATATGTTGATGCTCCGAATCCCCTTTGTCTTCATGGCCGTTTGATATCTGAATATCTGCCATTTCTGCTACCTTATATAAGGGGTGTATAACAGGTAAGCGTGTTGCTGTGGTGATGACAAAGCTGATCGCTTTGATTTTTTGTAATTTACCTTCTAAAAGAGTTAACCGATAGCCTAATTGGGTATCATCTATGTATATATAAATGTCTTTTCTTTGATCGCTATGTAACGATTGGTGTGTGGTACAAGAATATAAACTGTTGATAATTAGATTTTTTATACTTTCTACTGCACACTGTATATAGAGCTGTTTGGTATCTATCATTACATAGGGTACATCATATATGTTGTTGGTTTTGATAGCATCAAAACATTGGGCTAATAATTGATCAATACTAATCCAGTTAGTAGTTAAATGGAGGTTATATTTCAGGTGTTTAAAAATGCTGTTAAAATATTTTTTTAATCTAATCGCTTGTTCTGAATAAGCAAGTTGACGCTCCTCAGATTGTTCCAATCTAATCAATTGGTTGTTTAATTGGGATATGATACAACTGCTTTCATAAGCCAATGCATCTACTTGTTGCTTGTTAAAGAACTGCCTTGCATTTTGTTCCTCTTTTTCACTAGTTAAGGCTTGTATGATCGATAAGAGCTTACTTAGGCTTTTTTTATGGTATACCAAACCACCCACTAAAACGAATAGTAGTAGTATGGCATAGACAATACGGATATTTAAGTCTAAAAAGCAATCTATCCATGTAATATCACTATGCATATAATGAAGCATGCCCCAGACCATTAGCACGCTCATCATAGATCCAAACAATATTACGAGCAGTGGGGTAATAAAAATAGATAAAGTGAGGTTGAGTATAAAAATAACATCATGTAAATAGGCAAATTTGCTAAGGATGGGCATGGCAGTACCTACTAAGAAAAGAAAGTAAATATGACTTAATGGCCATATGATTGAGGTAAGTTTACGGATATATAATTGGGGCAAAATGAAGGTATAAACTAAGAAAAATGTAGAAACCAAAAGGCTGGGAAAGAGAATCAGTACTTCTAAGCTAGTATGCCATATAGTATTACTCGAAAAAGTATAAAAAGATCCATAACCTGTTAGTAAAATATAAAAAATAAAAAATAGATAAGGTAAATTGTCTTTTGGCAGTTGTTTATCAAGATAATCCCAAAAATTAAACTGCTTCATCTTTTGTGTGATGTATTTGGCCATCCTTTGCCATAATGGGGGTACTTGGGCTACTCTTTCTTGGGCCAATCTATTGGGTAAATTTTGCTGGTATGTAATTTGATTACCAGTTAAAAACTGGACAAGCATACTAGTTATTAGATTCATTAGCATGGCTGGTAGCAAACTACTTATAGCTGGATTAGATGCCCAAAAAAACCATCCAATAGTGGTTAAAACACTTGCCAGCATACCTGCTAAAACAGCATGTCGATGGAGACAAATGCCAGTTAAAGAGAGTAGCAAGGGTAGACTGACAGTCGTTTTAAATAAAATAATAGCCATCCAGATTAGTTGGTCTGGCGCACAAAGTGCAAACAGTGTTCCGATCATACCTGCTATAGCTCGATACATGATGGGCTGTTTAATCCATTTAAACAGATAGGATAAGTCATTGCTCATTAAACCAGTAGCTGCATGTAAATTGGCACCTGCTGTAGAGGTGGTTAAAGAAGCAATCGCTATCATAAATAGCGCTTTTAATCCAACATATGCATCAAAAGTAGTTAGGGGAATAGCTGATATAAGTAGCTTACTATCATGGTGCTCTACCAAAAGCGTCACCCATAGTATAAAAAAGCTTATGGCCAATAATAATAAACCAGCACCATTAAAAGAACGTTTTATTTGAGTCACATTTTCAGCAATTAACATAGGCTTTACTTGAACAGGAAAGAAAGCAGGTATAGAAAATGCGATTAAATAAGCGATATAGTCTAGTGGAGCAGCATGAAAATGGATTAAGGTATTCCAGGAGCGTTTAATAGCTAAAATCAGGTTGACTTGATCAGCATTATATTGCGTTACCATACTGCTCCATAGTGTCCAAGCAATCATGGGTAGTAATATCCCAAAAGTGGCACAGCGTACCACCCGTACCAGCGTTGGTGATTCTATATTATTTGACCCAATACTAAAGGTTATAAAAAAAGCTGCTATAAGCAGACTATAATCTGCTTGAATAGTAAAAAACCAGCCTATAGCCATTGCTAGTAATTTGAATTGCATAGCAGCTACCGCAGTGGTATGTAATAGACCAGATATAGCTACCACCTCTCGCGCTAATTTGCCGTAAAGGCGCCCCATCATTTCTGCTACTGAACCTCTATTTAGCAATAGGTGCAAACGATATATGAGTAGGTTGGCTATTATAAAATAGCTGATCGCGCTACCGGTTAACCCTAGTACACTACCTATATGTGGTGGATTGGATAAAATCTCTCCTCCATAGGTTATAGCCATAATGGTTGCTATGATATTGGCTGTATTAAATCGGGCATATGGGATGCTGGGATGCCTAATAGCACGCATACCAACGAGTAGATTCATGAATAAAAAAAAGAGAAAAATAAGACTGTCTAAATCCATTGCCGGTCCTGTATTTATAGTGCTGAAAAATAGTTTTTTATTAAGGATTTATTGCACAGCCACCTATCAAATTTCTCAAGTAACAAATAATAGAACTGCTTAATCAATTATTAAAACCATACGAAACAGCCACAACGCTTAGTTGCAAGAACTATTTAGATTGTTCTTTAGTGAGCAAAGCCATAAGATGTTGCAAGGAGCTAATAACAGCCCTATTTAAAATAGGATAGTGGATCTCTTCCTCTGTACCAGTATACACATATCCTATTAAAAAGACAAGCTTAGCACTGGTAGTATTTAAAAAATCATCCAGCATGTATTTATTGACTCGGTAGGCTTCTCTAAGTAGCCGTTTTATTTTATTACGTTGCACAGCCGAGCGGATCTTTCGTTTAGAGACAGCGAAAAGAACTTTATTGGATAAAAATAGTTCTTGCTTTTTTTGTAGATAAAAGAGGGTACAGGAAGGTAGCTTATAGGCTTTTCCTTCCTCGAAAAGCATCCTGATGTCTTTAGGATTAGTTAATCTATTGCACTTGGGTAGCTTATTTTTGCCCATAAACAACAGCCACAGAGTGGGGTAATATTAACGCTTGTGCCTAGGCTCATCAGAAATAGTTAACTTTACTCTTCCTTTGGCACGTCTTCTGGCCAATACTGCACGACCATTCGCTGTTGACATACGCTCTCTAAAACCATGTTTGTTGCTTCTTTTTCTAAGAGATGGTTGAAATGTTCTTTTCATAGTGGATTAATGATTTGGTACATTTTTTAAGCAATTAAGCAATATTTTTTATGTGACTTGCCCGATCCAAATAGCATACGAGCCCCCTAAATTTGCTTGTGGCAAGGTAAGTAAATCTGTTGTAGAATCCAAATGATTCTATTTATCTGTTAGGAAAATGGCCTAAAAGGGTATTTGATAGAATCAATACCATGGGTAAACTTAACTTATAATGAATTTTTATCTTAACTATTTTCTTGATAAAGCTCTATTTTTTTATATTTAGACTACTGTAATCATCTGTACAATTAAAACAGCGGTATTCTATATTATACCTATAGTAGGGTACCCCAAACATTCTTTTATTTAACGACTGATTAAAAACAGATACACACAATGAGCAGACGTTACCAGGTGCCTTTTTTTTTGATCAGCTTGATTTTGTTGATTCCATCAAAAGCAGCGCCTGTATCCAAATTAAAGAAATTACAAAAAGGGATCTATAACGAAGATCTTGCTGTGCATAGAATGCGGTTTCGTAAACCGCCCAAATGGGTAAAAAAAGCTCCCTCTGGTCCATTGCTATGTCCATTAGACCAAACCAAACTTTTAGCAGCACGGTTAGCAGCCAGAAAAGCAGCTTATGAGCGTACAAATGGTTTAAAAGGTTATACCATACAACTTTACATGGGTAGCAGTAGGAGCGCAGCATTACGCATTCAAGACTTAGCCAGTAACTTTGCTTATCCGGCTACGCTCCATTACAGGCAACCGCATTATACCGTACAACTTGGTTTTTTTTTCGATAGGCTAGAGGCCTATTTTGTTTATTTGACTTTACTAAAAAAAATACCTAGTGCCATGATCCGGCCTTCTATGCGCACTAGACAGTCCTAAATTGAGAGGCTATATTTTCGGTAATTTAATTTTTTTGTTTATATTTATCGCTTCATGCAACTGCTATGGCGATAGGCTATAGCAATTGCCTATGCAAACCTATTGAATGGTCATTTTGGTATCGAAGTTTCTCTATGTTTTTAAGCGCATGTAGTATGCTGCAGCGATCCACTGTGCTTCTTCTAAAGATTGCTCATCACCAATGGGTTGGCTAATAGGCGTTAATAATGTTTTATTATTTTAATAAAATACCATTTTTTATTCTTTTAATATCTGCAAAACTATTCATTATGACTATCATTTCTGGTATTGCTCGGTTCAAGTATTTTCTTATATTTTTGGCTTTGGCTTATCTTACAGCTTATGGTAAGCGTCACCCTTCTAGTACACGCCCAGGTAAAGTAAGCTTGAGGACAGGGCGGCCTTTTAATCAAGCCGACACCCTGCCTGTAGTGCCCTCTAAGCGTTTTTCGTCTATTCCGGGCATGGTATATATAGAAGGAGGCTATATGGTAATGGGCAATTTAGGTGAAGATAAGTTGGGTACAGGAGGGCGTTATGCTAAACCGGTTACGGTCAATTCTTTTTACATAGATCAAACGCCTATTACTAACTTAGATTATAGAGAATACTTATATGATTTAAAAAAAAATGGTTTGATGGACCAATATCAAGCTGCTATTCCCGATCAGAAGGTTTGGGCCAAAGATGCTAGTATGTGTAATGATCAATATATAGATAATTATTTATATGCACCTGGTTTTATGTATTACCCGGTTGTTGGTGTAACCTGGACGCAGGCTACAGAATATTGTAAATGGCGCACCGCAAAGTTTAAGGAAGAAAAGATGAAACACCAAGCGAAGCGGCGTGAAGCAAAATCAAGCCCTGCTGCCGATGATGATGTCTATGCAGAGAAAGATAAACTTGAGCCTGTAGAGGGTAATGAAGTAGAGGAAGCATATCCTGTATTTCGCTTGGCCACTGAAGCAGAATGGGAATATGCTGCACGTGCCATAGTAGGTATAGCTAATGTAGATTACTTACAGAGCCATCAAAGAAGTTATCCTTGGTCTGGTTCTTCTCCAAGAGGCGCAAATGGTCAGTTCTTGGCTAACTTTAAGCGTGGGCAAGGGAATTATAAAGGGATGTGTGGTGAATCTGATCATGCAGCGCCTACTTCTTATGTCTATGCCTATCCTCCTAATGATCTTGGTATCTATGATATGGTGGGTAATGTTTGTTGTTGGGTAAATGATACTTACAGCCCTCTTTCCTTACAAGATACGGGTGATTTAAATCCTGTTAAGCGGGATGAATCTTTGGGCGATGCTGGTAATGGCTATATAGCTAGTAAAGCTGCTCTTACCAATGATGATGCAAAAGTATATAAAGGTTGTTCTTGGGCAGATTGTGCTTATTTCCTTCAAATAGGTACTAGACGTTATTTGCATAAAGAGCATGCTAGTGCTACTATTGGATTTCGATGTGTGGTGTCTAGCTTAGGGTAATAAAATTTTTCTTTTGAAAGGCTACTCCGGCTGGTAGTTTCCACATTGATCCGTTGCTTAAATCCTCATCTATATTTAGTACGTTGCGGTTTTGCTTTTCGTGTCTCGTATCTGTTCAGGGAATGGCGTTCACTGAAGCAATTTTAACTTGTTTGTTTCCGTTCACCCAATGGCTTATTCTAGGAAAAAAACGCGCCCTTTGAAAAAAGTACGATCAGAAAGCTTAGTTTACAGATGAAAAGAAAAACAATTGCCGGGATAGATTGCAGAGAGGTTCCTGTTTTTCCAGCTGTAAACTAAGCTTTCCGTAGCTTTTTTCATCAGCGCTTG
>NZ_JAACGG010000011.1:0-15230 GCF_022810525.1 Candidatus Cardinium sp. cByotN1 | reverse complement strand
GTAACTTTTTTCATCAGCGCTTGATTTTTTGGCTACTTTTTTTTCAAGCAAAAAGTAGCTTGAAAAAATTCATTTTTTAACAGTGTCAGGAACAGATACCTTTAAGGGATGAACTAATACAATTAGCAAAGGAATATCACACAGTATAATCAATAGATTAAAAACTTTATATTCATCACTCTATTGGTAGCTCAAGCAATACAATAAAATTTAGAAGGTTACCACTTATTTTACTTTTAAGTAAAGTATTAACCTGAACTTGTTCATAATGGGATTAATAGATTAGATCTATCTAATAGCCAAGTGACGTTAATAAAGACGTTAATAAAATATAAGTAGCTTGAAAAAATTCATTTCTGGCCAATTTCGTAAGCAGATAAGGATTCTTTAGTTTTAAAGCTGTTTTGAATCCATTTAGGTAATAAAAAAGCCCCTAATATCAAATAAAGATAAAAAGTAGCCATGCGCCATAAGAGTGCTATCAATAAGGTATAGTCACCTAGCATAGGTTCAAAAAAGTTCTGAAACCAGAATTCTGCAATGCCACTTCCGCCAGGAGAAACAGGAATCAACATCAGTGCCCACATAACCACTTGTTTCCCCAAAATGGCTAGATGCTCACTAAAAGAAACCGAACAATAAGCGGCTATAAAACAATTGATCAATATATAGCGCACCATCCAGGTCAAAAAGGTACAAAGAAATATTTTAGACCAAAAAAAAAGTGTTCTACCCCTAAACTCATGTGAGGTAATCATTATATCCTTACTAAGCTGATAAGCGGACCGACGCCATCGCTTTAGAAAACCAATGCTGGTCACGTAAATTAACATCCACTTTAATAAATTGGGATTGATAAAAACACCAATTGCCATAACCAAGTTATAAACAAAGAAAAAAGCATAAACCATGAAAAAAAAGCCTTTTATGCTACTACTTAATGAGCCTGCCATAGCAAAAATTGGTTCATAGGCACCCCCCAAACCAAGTGAACAAGCTAAAAGAAAGAAAAGATTATCCATAATGCCTGTTACAACAATATAGGCAATCGATCTACCCATAGATAATCCTTCTTTAGATAGGAGAAAAATAGCTACTAGCCCTCCTCCTACTACAGATGGGGTTACAGCCGTCCCAAACTCCCAGAGCAGCGCAACATACGAACAGCTCCTCCAACTCAAGCTATTATTGCTTAAGATACGTAACCTATAGATATGGCCGAACTCTCTTAGTAGAATAGCAAGCAAGGCCAGGCACAAATAACTCCAATTGGGCCCACTTAATAAGACAACAATTTTACGGGAAATTTTACCAGATCTATAAAATAAAAAGCCTGTGATGGCCAGTCCACATAATATAGGAACCCATACTTTTTTAACATTTAAGGTTTTAAGTGCTTCTTGACTATCCATATCAATTTAATGATTAAATTTAGCTGGGTTCAGGTAATTCTGTATTTGATATCCCTTTCACGGAGGGGACCCTAAAGTAGTTTGAATCACTGCTAGGTGCTAGCGCTAGCGCCTGCTTATGGGAAAGTGAATTCAAAACAACATCTGAACGTAAACTAGCAGGTTCTAATCTAGAAGCTTCTTCTAAGACAATACTATTGTCAACGTCAAGTTCATCTAATTGCTCTACCCACTCTACCATGGCATTTAAGTCATGGAGCATCGTATCTCGTTCATGTGGGGGTAACTCAAGCCGACAGAGATATGCCAATTTATTTAAAAGTTCGTTATCAATGATCATATAACCAATACATAAAAAATTACTAATCCTATACAAAGAATATTAGTTCTGACTGTGCAACAATAATTGAACGAGAAGATCCTTTCTGTTAGCAACTACATAGTCTAATGGTATGCAACCGCTACTATCTTGTACATTTGGATCCAATACTACTAATAAGCGACGAACTATCTCTTTACTTTCCTCACCTGATAAAGCAGCTGCACAATGCAACAAGTTTTTGCCATTCTGGCAGCGAATCTTTGTATAATTAAGATCTATTGCTTTGTTAATCAAGTGCTTCATAGCAGATTCATTCTTTTTATAGTCTGCCCAATCCAAGGGTGTCCAACCATCCTTATCTTTGGTATCTATAGCTGCCCCTTTATCAAGCAGGAGCTTAACTATATGACCTGTTGTATCATAAGCAGCAGCCAAATATAAAACTGGAGTACCATATTCATCTGGCTTATTCGGATCCGCACCTTCAGCCAAACATGCCCTAACGCTTTCAATATTACCTTTTTGCACAGCTGCGATCAAATCGGTCTCTTCTGGTGCTACTTGAGTACATCCACAACTCCTTGCTTGCAAGGAACAAAAGATTAGAATAGATAAAGTTAGGTATTGCATATAACAGCGCAACAAAATTAATATAGCTATTACTAACAATAAGACAATGAGTATGTCTATGACGTTATGGCAAGCACTTAATTAGATTTCAATCTACTTAGATTTTGATTTACTAGATTTTGATTTACTAGAATGGGAGTCATTAGGCTGCGATGCAGCCGCCTCACAAATATCTATAACTTCAATCTCAAATAATAGAATCGCATTTCTAGGAATCAACGGTGGTACACCACGCTCACCATAGGCCAAAGCAGATGGTATAAAAAAACGGGCTTTTTCACCTTTCTTAAGCAATAACAAGCCTTCATCCCATCCTGGAATAATTAAGCCAACACCTACCGGAAGTGCAAGTGGACTGTAGGATCTTTGAGGATTATAGAGTTTATTAGCCTTGGCAACTTCCTCCAAACTGGTATCAAAAATAGAACCATCTAATAATCTACCAGTATAATGGACTTTAACGGTCTTATTCTTGACCACAGGCATAGCATCAGCAGATTGGTCAATAATATAAAAAAGACCAGATTCAGTTGAAGAGGCCTCAATATGATGCTTAGCTAAATAGCTTGTAATAAGTTCTTTATCTTTAGCTAGTTGTGTAGCACGACGTGTTGCTAACATTTGCTTGTATTCTGCATCAGTCATAATTTTATCTAGTTTCATAGAGGTTACGAGTTCATCTTCTTTGTTTAAACTGGTGTCCTTTAAAATCTGCTCCAAATATTCTGGGTCTTCTCCTTCGAAATAGTAGCCAAGCGGGCATTTAAAAACCATTTGTTGCTTCTCTTGTATCATATGAATCACTTCAGCCATACACTTATACTTTGATTGGAAAGATTCATCAAATTGCAAGAAAAAAGGTTTGGATTGATCTATTAGTATCCTTTTTTTAGGGATACTTTTTTTCACTTTTTCTACCTCTTTACCGCTACTTTGTTCAGCCTTTTCTACTATTTCTTTGGGGATTACGTGCGTTACAAAAGAAAGCTTGACCCACTCATTATCCTTTACTTTTCTTCCATTACCTTGTCCGATCGCTTTATACGCAAGACCGGATGGGTTCGTCAAAAAAGGATAGCCATAACAATGGTATTGATGATTGTACCAAGCAAGCCCCACGGCTAATGCCAACAATATCCAACAGTATACTATTTTAGGTTTCATATGTTTTAGTTAAAATTAAATTGAGGATGAAGGTCTTTTAATATTTTTTCAAATCGATCGACTGTTTCAGTTAAACGTAAATAGGAAATACCTCCTGCAGCATTTTTATGGCCTCCGCCATGAAAGTAATTTTTTGCAATTAAGTTGGCTGGTATATCGCCAACAGACCGAAGGGAAAGGTATACCATATCATCTTTTTCCTTTAGCACAGCGGCTAACGATATTCCTTTTAAGGATAGGGCATAGTCTACTAATCCTTCTGTGTCACCACTCTTTAAATCGTATCTTTTATAATCTTCTTTTTGAATAACAAAATAGGCTACTTGCAACTCTGATAGCACAACTAAACGCTGGCTGACTGCAAAACTAAAAAAACGCAACCGGTCAAGGGATTTATTATCATAAATAAGCCGTTGCACCTTAAAAGTATCTACACCAAATTCTATCAAATCTGCTGCAATTCGATGGGTTATAGACCTAGTATTTGGATTTTTAAAGGAATTCGTATCGGTTAGAAGACCCGCATACAAACAGGTGGCTATCGAAAGGGTAATTTGATCTTTCTGGCCTAATGCTTCAAAAACTTGAAACAATACCTCTGCACTAGCAGCTGCTTTAGGATCCCATAACAAATGGTCTGCAAAACCTTCTGGTTCTATATGATGGTCAATAACAATTTTAAATAGATTAGGTTGCCGCAATATATAGGCCCATTCATCCAAACGACTAGCAGCAGAGAAATCAACACAAAATAGTAACTCTATTCCCTTGATCTGTTCCAACAAAGCTTCCTGTGTATAGTGGGCTGCTATTACTAAAGAATCTACTCCGGGAAGCCAAGATAGAAAACTAGGATATTCCGTTGGAGAAATTACATGTACAGCATGCCCCTGTGCTTTTAGAAATAAAGCTAAAGCCAAAGAAGTCCCAAGCGCATCAGCATCAGGCCTAGCATGCATAACAACTGCAACTTGCTTAGGTTGAGCTAACTGCTCTTTTAGAATAGATATATCGTACATATAAGGAAAAATCTAATAAAAATTTAGGATATAGAAGCATTATTTTATCTATAAAAAGGTGATTATTAAAAGAATCATAGGTGAAACGCTAACCACTTCTTGCTTTACTAGCGCTATAGTGATAGAGCCAATCTATTCAAATTTATATCTTTCATCAGTGATTTGCTCCAATTCTTCCATAGCCTTAGTAATATAGTGGGGTTGCATCCATCGCTCTATCTGACTCATCTGTTCACTATGTTTTTCTTCTGTTTCTTGCTTATCCCTATTTTTTACACACGCTATAAAAATGCCTTGCTCGTCAATAATTGGATGACTGATCACATTTAGCTTTAACCCAAAACAACTTCCTACAAAAGCTTGGGCTTGCTTAAGATATGCATGATCATTGTCCAAAAAGCGCAAGTCTGCTACCGATTCTACCCTTATATCCTCCCCATACTGCTCTGCTATACCTTGTAGTGTAGTAGCTTGAACTTGTTTTAGTTTATCTAAAATTATTTGGGCTTTTTTTTGATGAAGCACTTTTGAATATACTTCTCGCAAGACTGAATCCAAAGGTAATAAATCGCCTGCCTTAACCTGGTCAACCATAATAGCCAATAGATAAGCATTGCCTACATCAAAAATTGGAGAAACTTTACCCAAGCTAGCCTCATGGTACAACCAACGGACTACTTTGCGGGCAGCTGCATGCACACCTATAGAACTATCAGATGGGGCCAAAGTCTCTTTCTGAATGGTTAACTGCTGCTTAGTAGCCAATTGCTCTAAATCAGCTACATTTTTTAATTGACCAGTAAGATGCTGCAGATGGGTAAAATGCTTATTGCGTGTATGTTCACTGACTTTTTGCTTTTTTTCTATGGATGCAATCTCATAATTGCCTTGTCCCTGTTTAATGAGCTTATACAAAGTATAAACCTGATCATCGACAATGGGCCCTACAATCATACCCACTTTGAGCGTATGCTTTATAGCCCTAAAAGCATGAGGTAACGTATCGACTGTACAAACCAATTGATTATCTGCAGGATTGCCGTCTGTGTGCTGCTTGGCAAAAGTATAGGGGTCAGTTGTAGTGGAAAATTCAACCACAAGTGAATTGAGCTCTTTCTGAAAATCAGAATGGTCTTTTTCATCTGGTTGAATAGGAAAGGTAATGTATTGAATAGTTCTGCTATCTGATGGCGCTTTATAATGGTTTTTGTGGGCAACCATGTAATCCCGCAATTGCTGATTGGTTAGTGGTGGAACCACATCATCTTTAATAGAAGTAAAAGGAATGTAAATATAATCTACTGTACAAAAGAGGCCAGCCTGTTTTGCAGCTTGGGCCATTTCTGATGTAGTCATCAAGTAACTTTTGACCATTAATTGGTTTAATTTCTCTTTGGCTCTTTTGAAAGCGAATTGTTTTTCAATCTCACACCACCATGCTTGTTGGCTTTTGTCTAAGTCTTTTAGATAATTCAATAATTTTTGCTTATCAAATGTGTCTGTTTTAGGATCTTTAAAAGCCCTTAAAAGTTCTGCATCAATATGTTCACCCTGGACCAGGTCAACTAGTTCCCGAGGACCTACCAGCATACCAGCCGCTTCTATCTCTTTACTATATAGCATATGGTCAATTAAATAACGCCATGCACAATCTTTTATACGAGATGCATCTTTTTGGGTCAGTTGCTCCCCTTTTTTTGGGTAACGATCACGAATAGCATCACATAACTTATAGTAATCTATACAGCTAATTTTCTGCCCAGATAGGGTACCAATTTGATCTTTACTGGCAAAGAAATAAGGAACTAGTCGGGGCAATTCACTACCCAAAAACATCATTACAAAAAAAGAGATTACCACAACAACAAAGGTACTACCTGTTTTTCTAAAATTTCCAAGAATTGCCATCTATACAAACTAATTTTAATAATTAAACCTGATGCCAGAGAAATGCTACACAACACTACTAGACTTCTTTTGAACTTGATGCGTTACCAATTAGCAACAAAAGTAGCGTTTTAAAAGTAGCCTACTGTGAATTTACCGCCTAAGAAGATAGAATCAAAATAAGCTATCATAATAGACAGTTGTTACTTCAATAGACCTTTACGTTGTAATACAGTTGTAAAAAATTTAATCTCGTTATCTCCGTGAAATATTTTAAATGGAAGATAAAAAAACTGCACCTTAGAGAGCACCAACAGAAAGTATCCTTTTTTCTTAAAGGCCTTTTTAATATCTATCCATGGTATGGGCATGGCTTGTTTGGCATTTATCTGCATCATCAAATGTTGGTTGTTGATTTCATAACCTACACGCTCAAACATCAGACGATTGGTATCTAGCCGAGTAAGTCCATAAAATTGAATCACCCAAAAGATCAGATAAAAGGCAAAAGCTATTATACCACCCAAAACAAACCAGATCGTTTTTATAAAAAAGGTACTACTCATAAAAAGCACCAAAAGAGGAAAAATCCACCATTGGATGCGCAAAATGTTTTGTATGCCTAATTTAATGTAAAGACTGTTTGATATTTTATATTTTTTTGTTTTGACAATCATAAATTTTTAAGAAATAATTAAAACATAAAGCATTGAAACCCTATTTAGCTAAACTATTTTTATTATCTAAAACATCTGGCTAATATAGTGATTTTACCTATAACTTAAGTATATTGCTTACGTTTAGTTGTTGCCATAAGTTATTCTATAAATCTATAATCTATGTTTGCTACCGCATCATTATTATGCCATAGGCTCTCTATGATTACCCCATGCCATACTATCCAATATAGCATGGCTACAAATAATAATCTACTGGCTCCTCCATTTTGGTTGGCCATACCTTTTATGGCTTTATTATTAATGATTGCTACAGGCCCACTTTTTTTTGCCAATTTTTGGCATAAACACTACCCAAAGATAGCCATATTGCTAGCTACTTTTGTTATTGGATACTATTTTATTGTTTTAGAAAACAAAGTTAAGCCTGTAGAAGCAGCAGCAGAATACATACAGTTTATCGCTTTGATCACTGCTTTATATATTACAACCGGAGCCATTTCTATTAAAGTAAACAAACGTGCTACCCCACTAGCCAACATAACTTTATTATGCATAGGGGCTTTAATGGCCAATTTAATTGGTACAACTGGTGCTTCTATGCTTTTTATACGCCCTTATTTAGACTTAAATAAAGGTCGGATTAAAGTCTACCATATTGTCTTTTTTATTTTTATAGTTAGTAACATAGGAGGTGCATTAACGCCTATTGGAGATCCTCCCTTGTTTCTAGGGTTTCTAAAAGGGGTACCGTTTACATGGACGCTAATACATAATAGTCAACCATGGTTGATGGCTCTTGTCATGTTACTATCTATTTTTTATTGCTTTGACAAGAGGCATAAGGTAATAGTAGAAGATAGGCCCTACCAAGGCACCATCTCTATTTCAGGTGGCAAAAATGTAATTTGGTTGGTTATGGTCATTGGTGCGGTTTTTTTAGATCCAACTATTTTTTCTTGGTTGCCTACTATTGACTACCATGGTCATCCTATTTCTTTTGTACGTGAGTTGATTATGCTAATAGTAGCTACACTTGCTTATTATACAGCAAACAAAAAAGTATTGTTATCCAATGGATTTAGTTTTGAGCCCTTAAACGAAGTCTGCTTAATATTTATAGGTATCTTTGGTACTATGATCCCAGCACTTGAATTAATTGGTGACTTTGCTGCATCTCAGCAAGGTAAACAGTTGATTACACCCACTACGTTATACTGGGGAACAGGGGTATTTTCCTCTATTTTGGATAATGCACCTACCTATCTAAACTTTGTAGCAGCTAGCATGGCAGCACAGGGGGCTAACATTCAACTTGTAGCCGATATGCAAGCATATGCAGCAGGAGGAGCCTACCCTGACTCAGTTATTGGGTTAAATGCTATTTCCGTGGCCTCTGTGTTTTTTGGTGCGATGACTTATATTGGGAATGGCCCTAACTTTATGGTTAAATCTATTGCTGAGCAGGCAGGTATAACCATGCCTTCTTTTGGCCATTATATCTTTCGCTTTTCTATGCCTATTTTGCTCCCTGTACTTTTTATGATTTGGGTATTTTTCTTTTTGTAGCAAAATACAGCTTTGGCAACCAGCCTAATCTAGAAGTAATAGTTATACAAAATGGGTCAAATAGTCAGCCAAGTAACGGCTTTGTTTTTAACGATTGGTCTATGCTTCTCTATGCTTTTTGTCAAGAAAAAGCATGCGTCTTTAGTATGCAAAAGTATAGAAATAGCCATCCAAGATTATAAAGAACAATCTTTTCTAACCGCTCAAGAGCTTGTTGATCTATTGCAAGCAACACATAACATTGCATTACAAAAAACACCATTAAAAAGGATTAACACCTATGCCATACAACAGGAACTTAAAAGCCATCCTCTTATAAAGACAGTACTGGTCTATAAAACTTGGAACGGTGCCTTAAAAGTAGACTTAGTAACGAAATTTTTTATTGCCCGTATGATTAGACTAAATGCGCCAAATGGTTCACAGATTTATGTAGATGAAGAAGGCGGAATGATAGAGCTAAAGGGTCTGCCAATACTTGGCATGTTGGTGGTAATGGGTAGAAATATCATTACTGAAAAAAGTAAACTACATCATAAGGGATTGTTACCATTATTACAATACATTGCTAGCCATCCTTTTTGGCAACGGCAGATTACAAGTTTAGAGGTAGCAGATAATGGGAAAATCATACTTGGAACCCAAATAGGCGGTCATCAAATACAATTTGGCTATCCTCGGGATATAGCTAATAAGTTTGAAAAACTCGAGCTTTTCTACAAGGAGGTTATACCTTATAAAGGATGGAATACCTACCGTCGTGTTAATTTAGAGTTTGAAAATCAGTTGATTTGTGAATAACTTTTATCTATTTACTTGAAAAATTGGTAAATAGGTGTCATTCAGCTAAGTTAATTAGAACTTTTGCAATCGGGTTAACTTTTAGGCCAAGTTAAGCTTTTTTGTTCATCTGGTTTTAGCCAAATGATTTCTATACCTAACTTTTGAATGGCTGGGTAGTAAACCAATGCATGAACTTGCGTAGTATAAATTACCAATGTTTTGATATCCAAGACTTTAAAAAGAATCGCTAGATCATCTAGCAATCTTTCTTCTATGAGTAGGTAGTCGATAGGTAGTTTAGTGCCACGCCATGCATACCAATCAACAGGAATAGTATGCATGGTAAGAATAATTTTTTTATACCAAGTGGCTATGGTACCTCCAGCATAATGGTGTAGTAGACTGGTGGTGCATGGAGAAGCATCGGAGCTTAAAGTCTCTATACCATCTTTTAGCGTAAAAGATAGAGACTGGTTGTTATAACAAATCATCTGGCATTGTTTTTGTTCGGTTATTATCCGTTGTATTTGGTCTACTGTATAAAAGGCTGTACATAAAGTGATTATAATAGGGTAAACAAGATTTTTATATTGAAAAAAAAGACAAACCAACAGGAGGACAATATATAGTAGAGCAACAGTATGCCCATTTACCAAACAAAGTGAAAGCCTACTCATAGGCCATTTTGCTACACAGCAGACCCATTCGTTAGTCGCAAAAATCAATTTTTCTAAAGTACAACCCAGTAACTTATTGACTATAGGCAAATGACTAACGACTAATAATCCGAGACTAAGCGTCAGAATCAAAAAAATCGCAGGCACCACCAACCAATTGGCAACGATAAAATAGAGCGGAAACTGTTTAAAATAATATAGAATAAGCGGAAATGTACCTAATTGTGCAGCAATAGATAGTGTAGTAGCCGTCCATATTTTTTGTAGCCAATAATTCTGAAGAGGTATGAAGCGATAGATGTAGGGTTGTAGATAAAGTATACCTAGAGTAGCCAGATAGGAGAGTTGAAAACCACAGTTAAATAATAAACATGGATTCCATAATAATAGTGTAAAAGCAGAGGTGAGCAATCCATTGTAACTATTTGATCCCCTCCCTATTAGAAAACCTAACCTAGCCATAGTAAGCATAATCGTTGCACGGAGTATAGGTGGTCCAAAATGGCAAAGCCAAGCATATAGCCAAAGCCAGAGGCATGTAGACAACTCTGGTAATATGAAACGTGATATGCTACTAAAAATAAATCTACAAACAGTATGTATAAGAACATAAAACATGCCTACGTGCAAACCAGAAATGGCTAACACATGAATCGTACCTGTATCAGCGTAGGCTTTTTGTAAATCTAGGCTTAACCCCTCTTTGTCACCCCATAATAGCGTGGAGACTAATGCGATAGATTGCTGCTCTTTGAGCTGTTTTTGGAAGGTTTGACTACACCATTTTCTTATGCTTGCTGCCCATTTTCCACTTCGACAAAATAGTTGGTCGTTCACTACGCTAAAATCTTGATCAACTTGCTTTAAAAAATGACGATGTATACAGGGGAGTGATATAAGATGATTGGCTTGTTGCACACGGTCAGATGATACCCTTCGAACAGGTGTACCAGCAATCAATAGCCTATCTCCTTTTTGGGGCTTGTAACTAGATTGTTTAGAGAAATAGAGTTGTATATAAGTATGATTATTGTGCCACCCTGTTTGATTTCTTATGTGAGTCATTAAAGCTTTGCAGCTAAGTGGATGATAGACTTTTTCAATGCAAACACTATAACCCTCTAAATGCTGATTATCTTCAATCCATTTGGGTAAGCTCGTTTTTTTTGCAATTGACAATAATAGGTTGCTGTAGCCTATGAAAAAGACCACCAACAAGCCTATTAGGTTAAGCCATGCCGAAGTAGTGGTTCCAGACCTTATATAAACAGCCAAATAAACTATAATCAGTCCAACCAGTAGCATAAGTGTAATGACCCGGTTTGCCAGGTAATAGCTGGCTAATAAAAGACCACTTATATAAATTAGTATTAGGCGGAAAAAGGGTAAGGTAGTAACACTTGACATAATACTAACTATACTACATAATAGGTTTAAAACCTGATAAGGCTAATCAAGGCTTTTTCGGTGGTATAAAGTAGGCCCAAATTGTTTAAGCATTTGCTTATGTGTGGCCGTTGCATAGCCTTTATTTTTTTTCCAACCATAAGCAGGAAAATCTTTGTCTAATCTTTCCATGTAACGATCTCTATAGATTTTGGACAGTAAATTAGCTGCCGCAATTGTTGCATAGATTTTGTCGCCTTGTGGAATACATTGGTGTGGAATGGTTTGATAGCCATCAAACGACTGTCCGGAAATTAATAATAGATTAGGTAATTTTGTTAATGATTCAATTGCGTTATGTATAGCAAGCTGAGATGCATGGGCAACGCCTATGCTATTAATTTTTTCATGGTCTACTATAGCGATAGACCATGCAACGGCATGGTGTTTAATCTTGAGATATAAGTGAATAGGTGAGTTTGTCATTGACTTACTATTGTATAATATTTCGTTATAAAATGTATGCGGGAGGATGACAGCTGCCCCCACAATAGGGCCAGATATGGCTTTGCTGCCTGCATGATCGCAACCAGCTATATGAGATAAATGATAATCGTTGTATTCAGATTTTAGTGATCTATGTAGTCGGACCATATATAAACTATTTTAATTAATTTACTTAAACGAAGGCTATATTCATATTGGTTATTGCACCTATGCCTAAATAGACCTATTCCTTTATCCAATAGATCTATTGCAAAATAAAAATTTTTATACTACCAAGCAGTGGTATTGATTTTTTTTGAAAAAAATATTTGGAAACATTCCAATAATATTATTCTTAAGAATAATTATATTTGCTTAGTTACGTTTACCTATATGGTAAGTACCATTATAGTGTCAGCCAATAACGCTATTCTATTGGTTTAAATTTTTACCTGCTTCATTTGTTTTATATGGTTCCAGACAAAAATAAATTTGTTCGCTTATGCTTGATATCAGTAGGTTTTTTGGTTTACTTCTATTTTTTTAAACCTAAGTTAGAAACAAAACCTGTTGTAGCGCCAGTTGTCGCTACTAGCCAAACAACTGGGCCATTGGCTTTAGTTGATACAACCAAGCAAATGATGGACACTCCATTTTCGGTTGCACTTCAAGGGAAAGAAAAATACATAACTGTTGAAAATACGTTACTTAAAGTTATACTTAGCACAAAAGGGGGTATCATTAAAAAAGTTATACTTAAGAAATACAAAGATCAGCATGGGGAAGAGCTAGTCTTATTGGATGAAAAGAGCAGTAATATGGGGTTCTGTTTTCCTTATCAAAACCTACTTATAGATACCAAAGCTTTATATTTCCAAACTCAAGCTAGCTCTACCTACAAACTCAAAGAATCCCAAGCAGTTAAAATAGTTTTTCGACTAGCCTTAAGTCCATCTCAGTATTTAGAGCAATCATTTGCATTTACGGGTGATAGCTATCAAATCAATTATGATTGGCAAGCTGTTGGTATTGTTGACACAGGGAAACATCCTCTTTTTTCATGGAATATGGATATGAAAAATTTAGAGGCGGATCATAAAGCAGATGCTTCTAGAAGTACGGTTCATTATGCTTTATTGGATAACACTTTTGATAAGTTAAAAGAATCTTCAACAGAACTTGAAACAAAGAAAATAGAAGTGCCTGTCAAATGGGTTAGTATCAAGCAGCGCTTTTTTTCTTCTGCCATTATTGCTGAAGATGCCTTTGCTAGGGGAGAACTACATATGCAACCAGTCCAATCGCCTGGTGTTACCAAGTCTGCTCATCTATCTTTAGCATTATCAACGGAACAAGACGATCAAGCAAAGTGCAATGGCAAGTTCACCTTTTTCTTTGGTCCCAATGATTATAAAGTTCTTAAAAAGGTTACAAAAGGGTTTGAGCAAAACTTACCTTTAGGGTGGACGATTGTCAAGTGGGTAAATAAAGGACTAATTATTCCACTTTTTTCTTTTTTGGAAAAACATTTTTCTAATTATGGGCTAATTATCTTTTTATTGGTTCTCATCATTAAGTTGCTCTTGGCACCACTCTCTTATAAATCTTTTATTTCCATGGCTAAAATGCAGATCCTAAAGCCTGAATTGGATAAGATAAAAGAGAAATATAAAAATGATTTACAAAAAGCACAGCTTGAACAAGTAGCTTTTTATAGAGAGTTAGGCATTAACCCATTGAGTGGCTGTATGCCTATCCTACTCCAAATGCCCATTCTATTGGCTATGTTTAACTTTTTTCCTCATGCTATTGCACTACGACAAGCCTCTTTTTTATGGGCACATGACTTGTCAACCTATGATAGCATTATGCAACTTCCTTTTACTATACCAGTCTATGGTAACCATGTAAGTTTGTTTACCTTGTTGATGGTGCTATCAACCATTTTATACACCCAATCTAGTAATCAGAGTAGTCCAAAGGAAGGCCCTATGAAGCTACTCTCCTATATTATGCCTTTTGCTTTTATGTTTGTTCTAAATACGTTTCCTGCTGGATTAAGTTTTTACTATTGTATTTCCAATGTTATGACTTTCCTGCAGCAAAAACTTATTAGCTATTGGGTTAATACAGATAGTATTAAAGAAAAACTCATTGCTAGGCAAAAAAGTTCAAGTCAAAGTACTAAGCTTTCTTTTCAATCTAGGATTACTGCTGCCATTGAAGCCAATAATAAGAAAAAGAAATAACTGCCAAGCATACCAAGCAAGGGTGATCTTATATTATTAAATCTAATGATTGCACAACTTATAGGAAAATTATTGCACAAAGAACCGACTTATGTTGTTTTAGATGTGGGAGGGGTAGGATATGAATTACCGATTTCTTTATATACTTTTGATCAAATCAAACTATTAGATAGTTGTACTTTATTTACCGTTATGCAGGTAAAAAGTGATGCTTCTACCCTTTATGGTTTTTATACGCTAGAAGAAAAATCATGGTTTTTGCACCTTATTTCTGTTGGTAGTATTGGGCCAAAGATTGCTTTAACCATTTTGTCTTCTCTCACACCAGTAGCCTTACACAAGGCTATTCTAAGTAAAGATGTGCGCTTGCTTACCTCTATTAAAGGTGTTGGTGCAAAAGCTGCACAACGCTTGATACTGGAATTAGCAGATAAAGCACAAAAGCTACATGTGATGGCAGAAACTACTTTACCACAAGCTAGTAACAGCAAGCTAGATCAAGATGCCATCATGGCTTTAATGAAATTAGGGCTTACCCAAAAAGTTGCAGAAAAAGCAATTACAACCGTACGAGAAGAGGCTATAACCTCGCTTACTTTGGAAGAGCTTATTAAAAAAGCATTGCAGCCACATGCCTAGAAGTGACCTAGCTGTTTATGAGGAATAAAGAATATATCAAAATTTGTATTGATTATAGCTATAAAGGATCACCACTATTTACACGGTATTTGTTCAGGGAAATGGTAAAAAAAGCTTTTTTATAACACTTTTTGCTTGATCAAAAAGTGGACAAAAAATCAAGCGCTGATAAAAAGTACCTGTTCAAGTCAGTGGCAAATAGATGTTTTTAACTTACTTTTTTCTTGATAAAAAAGTAAGCAAAAAATCAAGCCCTGGGTAAAAAGTTGCAGAAAGCAGCCCTCACAGCTGGAAAAACAGAGCTCGCCCCCTTCGCGGGCTTCAAACAGG
>NZ_JAACGG010000109.1:0-451 GCF_022810525.1 Candidatus Cardinium sp. cByotN1 | reverse complement strand
AAGCGCTGATGAAAAAAGTACGATCAGAAAGCTTAGTTTACAGCTGGAAAAACAGGAACCTTTCTGCAATCCATCACGGCAACTGTTTTTCTGATCATCTGTAAACTAAGCTTTCTGATCGTACTTTTTTCAAAGGGTGCGTTTTTTTACTAGCATAAGCCATAGTGGTGAACGGAAACATCTATTTACTACTGTCGCAGAAGTGCACCAAAAAAACGCCCCTTGTAAAATAGTTGCGATCAGAAAGTCCCGTTACAACTGAAATAGAAAAATAGTTGAGATGGAGGTTGCAGTGCGGATTCTATTTTTCCAGTTGTAACGGGCACTTTCCGCAACTATTTACACAGGGCTTGATTTTTTGTCCACTTTTTTATCAAGAAAAAAGTGGTATTAAAAGTCTTTTTAAATATGTCGTGAACAAATACGAAAAAAGGTATCTGTTCCTGACACT
>NZ_JAACGG010000108.1:0-2670 GCF_022810525.1 Candidatus Cardinium sp. cByotN1 | reverse complement strand
TTAAATATATCCCTTAAGTTAACGCCATTGGGTGAACGGAAACTTTTCATCAAGAAAAAAGTGTGTTAAAATAACTTTATTGGCCAATGGCGTGAATAGATACTTAAAATAGCTATAATGCTAATTGGCACTTTGTAGCTAATCTAGACTCGCTATTGGATATACTACCTAAACTGGTATCTACGTTAGAGATATCTTTTAATATATAAGATACCTTAGGCTTAGAGTTTTGATAAAAGCCCGTTAACGCAAAAAAGGAGTTTTGCCTTCTTTATCTTTTACATCTTTATTAGCGCCATACTTTAATAATAGATTAAATGTATTTGAATGTCCATAAGCTCCTTCTAGATGCAAAGGGGTTTGGTCGTTGTTATCTTGTGCATTTGGATTAGCGCGATGATCTAATAATAGCTGAACTATGTCTAAACGTCCATGTCTTGAAACAAAATGCAAAGGAGTGCGGCCATTTTGATTTTGTGCATTGGGATTAGCGCGATACTCTAATAATAGCTCAACTATGTTTACATGACTACTGCTTGAAGCACAATGCAAAGGGGTGTGGCGGTTGTTATCTTGTGCATTTGGATTAGCGCCTTTGGCTAATAATAGTTTAACTATGTCTATATGTCCATACTCTGAAGCTAAATGTAGAGCAGTGTTGCCTTCTTTATCTTGTGCATATATCTTAGCGCCTTTAGCTAATAATAGCTGAACTATGTTTAAAAATCCACGCTTTGCCGCTACATGTAGAGGAGTGTAGCCTTTTTTATCTTGTGCATATATCTCAGCGCCTTTAGCTAATAATAACTGAACTATTTCTAAATCATCAGTGCTTGAAGCAAAATGCAAAGGAGTGCAACCTACGCAATCTTTTGCATTTATATCAGCGTCATACTTTAATAATAGCTGAACCATATCAGGATTTCCATACTCTGCGACTAAATTTAAAATAGTCCGACCACCAAATTTTAGATTTGGATCAGCGCCATAAGTTAATAATAGCTGAACCATGGCTAAACGTTTATTTCTACATTTACTGATTGCAGCTTCAGCCAAAAGAGGGAAATAAAGAACTAGTCTGTTTGGATCAACGCCTTTGGCTAATAATAGCTCAAGCATTTCTAAATCTCCACGCTTTACAGCAAAATACACAACAGGGTAGCCACTTTTATTTTCTACATTTGGATTAGCGACTTTGGATAATAATAGCTTAGCTATTTCTACACGTCCATGCTGTACTGCTAAATGTAGAGCAGTGTTGCCCCTTTTATCTTCTACATTTGGATTAGCGACTTTGGATAATAATAGCTGAAATATTTTTAATAGTCCATCCTCTGCCGCTACATGCAAAGGAGTTGTACCATTACCTATTCTATTTGGATCAGCGCCATACTTTAATAATAGCTGAACCATTGGTAAATGTCTATTGCGTACTGCTAAATGCAAAGCAGTGTAGCCCTTTTTATCTTGTGCATCTTTATTAGCGCCATGATCTAATAATAGCATAACCATTCCTAAATCTCGATTGAGTACCGCTAAATGCAAAGCAGTGTAGCCACTTTTATTTTCTACATTTTCTAGATTTGGATTAGCGCCATGATCTAATAATAGCTTAGCGATGTGAAAATGTCCATGCTTTGAAGCTAAATACAAAGAAGTTTCAACAAAAGCTAGGCTATTTGGATTAGCGCCTTTGGCTAATAATTGCTCAACTATGTCTATATCTCCATGCTTTAAAGCTACATATAGAGGAGTTGTGCCTTGACAAGTTAAATTCACATCAACTCCATTTTTCAAGAATAATCGGACTAAGTCTCTATTGTCGGTACATACTGCAGCATACAAGTCTAATGCAGTAAGAAATTGCCTACTATGAAGGAACCAAGCACGATAAGCTTGATATTTTAAGGCATGAGTAGGAAAAAGTTCTCTATATTTATGTTCTATATGACATTTGAGCTCATGATAATTGTTAATATAAAGCTGAATATCAGATGTTTTATTCTCTGTAAATTTGAGCAGTGTATCAGGTAATAATTTCTTTATAGCAGAACAGCTTAATAGGAGCTTTGGCTTCTCAGCATTTTGCTGTGGCCTATTGCCGACATAACTTGTACTAGACTTACTTAAGCCATTACAGGATGAGATAAGCGGTAAAAAGACAAAATATTTTTTCATGATAGTTTTTTTAATAAAAATAAAGAATGTATAAAGTGACGTATTAATTAATAATGATGTTTTACAATATTAAAAATTTTTTATTAAAAATCAAGTAAAAAAGTATCTGTTCAAGTCTATGGTTTTTAAGCGATTAAAATTTGGAGTTGCGTGTAAGGATTTAACTTTTGTTGTTTCCAAGTTAGATATAAAGAGATGATCCGTTCCAAAAATCTGTTATCCCGTTCTGATTGAGTAAAGTAGGAGTTTTTACGGTATACCACATAATGCCTGATTTGTCTCTCAGCTAGGTTATTAGTCAATGGGATGTTGTCTGAGTCCTGTTCAAATTTCCACAGTTTCCGTTCACCACTATGACTTATGCTAGTAAAAAAATGCGCCCTTTGAAAAAAGTGCGATCAGCAAGCGACGTTTACAGTTGAAAAGAAAAACAGTTGCCGGGAGGGATTGCAGAGAGGTTCCTGTTTTTCCGGCTGTAAACTAAGCTTGCAG
>NZ_JAACGG010000107.1:0-32569 GCF_022810525.1 Candidatus Cardinium sp. cByotN1 | reverse complement strand
TTGCTTACTTTTTTATCAAGAAAAAAGTAACAACAAAAATTCATTTTCTACTAATTGAGTCAACGCAAACCAAAAAGTTGCTAAATATAATCGAAGAAAAACCACAGTCGTGAACGGATACCTAAAAAGTATAGAACTTTAAAATAAATACCAACTAATCATATAAAATATCTTATGGAAAAAACAAACAAATTAGCCGGTATTGCAAATACCATTAAGATATGCGTCACGTTTATGCTTTTACAAGGAAACTACCATAAGTGTCATAGAGATTTAAGTGTTAATCCTTTAACAAAGGATAAAGCTGAAAATAATTTAGATAAAATTTATGATGATATTAGTGATTGCAAAGACAAAAAAGGTAGGTTGTACTTATATCATGCAGTTAAAAACAAAAATTTCAAAAATGTCAAGATGATTTTAGACCAGTTCAGTAAACAAAAAATATCGGGATTTAAGCATAAAAACGAAGATTTTATGAATACTGCTGATCTAGAAACCGGTCATACTCCTCTTGGAGAATCTATTATACAAGGCAACATGAAAATATTTAATCTTTTAATAAAAAGTCCATACGTTGATTGTAATAGAATAAGTGGTGGGAAAAGTCCATTGATATTAAGCTTCCAATATGGTTCTACAAAAATGGCCAGATCTTTATTACAGAATCCCAATATTGATATTTCCTTACGAGATCCAGATACAGGAAATACAGTCTTACATTGCGCAATTGAAAGAGCCTTGAGTCTGCCCAAAGTTTGGGGGGCCTGGAGCAAGATAGCATCAGAAAATGTAGTGAGTCTTATGCAAGAGCAAGCACCACATTTGCTATATGCGCAAAATATTAATGGCGATACGCCATTGCATATTGCTGCTAAAACGCTTATTGGTCATGTATCTCTTATAGTATTTGCATTATGTGAGACCCTGTCTAAGGAACATAGGCTCATAAAAAATAACCAAGGAAAAATCCCGTATGATTTATTTCCTAAATATTCTGATCAACGTATCCTTTTTAAACCTTATTTTTGTCAAGTATCTGTTCACGATTTTAGTACAAAAGTTTTATGTAGTCCTTTTTTCTATGATAAAAAAGGGGACAAAAAATGAAGCCCTCGGTAAAAAGTTGCGGCAGGTCACCTATTAGAGATGGAAAAACAGAACTCACCCGCTTTGCGCGTTTAAACAAGCTGTTTTTCTAATCAGTTCTAATAGGTAACTGCTTATCTCAACTATTTTACAAGGGGCATTTTGCCTAGAACAGCCGTAGCCTTGAATGCATACGAATACACCTAATTATAGGGAAAATGATACCGCAAAGCCTGGTTGTTACCCAGAAATATTTTTTACCAAATAAAAAAGCTATTGTAAGGTCTTATTAAGTATATATAAAATAGATAAAACACACTTATTTTACTTGATTATCATAAAAAATTCAAAACCTCTAAACAGATATTGATGTACTTATTTTAGATAGTACAAAAAATAGTATACTGTTTTCATATGCTTTGTAGCGGTCGTTTATGTTTAGTTTAATTATTTTAAAGTATTATAAATGATGTACAACAATAGATGGTTACCTTTTGGATTAACAATCCCCATTTCCATAGTGGCTCTATTATTTTTTGCTTGCTATATCAAATCTATTTTAGGTCTTCCCATCAGTTCTTCCTGCGGGCTACATTAGGGAGTCTGATTCCTTACTATACAACGATATTTACCATTTTCTTAGGAACCACCACGACATTTTTAGTTGATTTACCTGCCAGCCATTTTTGAATGACTTGATTGGCTAATGCGGCTTTTTCTATAGCCATAGGCGATGCATCATGGTTAAAAACCATTTTGGTACGTACCTTACCATTAATAGCAATGGCATACTCAAAGCTTTTTTCTTCTAAATAGGCTTCATTCCAAACTGGAAAAGAAACCTCTGCAAGATTACTGGTTTTGCCTATACTTTCCCATAGCTCAGCGGCCATATGCGGTGCAAAAGGATCTAACAGTAAAATAAAGTTTTCTACAATAGCAAGGGGCACTGTTTCAAGACTGGATAAGTTATTTAGACAAATCATTAAACTACTTATAGCTGTATTAAAAGAACATTTTTTAATCGATTCGGTTACTTTTTTAATTGTTTTATGGATTATTTTAATCATTGCCTGGTTAGGGGGTAACGCAGTAGCTGCGTGAGCATTTTTTGCATGATGTACAAAACGCCATACCTTATTTAGAAAACGAGACACCCCTTCTATGCCGGATAAATCCCATGGTTTAGATTGTTCTAATGGCCCTAAAAACATCAAGTATAAACGCAGAGCATCAGCGCCATATTGGGCAATAATTTGCTCTGGTTCGACTACGTTGTATTTAGATTTAGACATTTTCTCCATTTTACCACCACAAATATATTTACCTTCTTCTAATAAGAAGCGTGCATCGGCAAAATCAGGATGCCAAGTTTTTAATGCTTTTATATCAACTACACCTTTTTCGACAAAAGCTATAGGAATATATATAGGGACAATATCATATTTGGCTATAAGTCCAGCACTTACAAAGACATTTTTATCTTTCAAGCGATATACTATCGCCGTAACTTGCTGGATCAGCCCTTGATGAAGCAATTTTGGAAAAGGTTCACTAATATGAATGTAGTCTAAATCATAAAGTACTTTCGTCCAAAAGCGTGCGTAAAGGAGATGACCGGTTGCATGTTCTGCACCACCGATATAGCAATCTACTCCTTTCCAGTAGGCCTCTTTTTCTCGACTCAGAAAAGTTTCTTGGTTATGAGGATCCATATAGCGTAAAAAATACCAACTAGAACCGGCCCAACCTGGCATAGTATGTAAGTCTAAAGGATAACCTTCTGGTGTAGACCAATTGGATGCATTACCCAATGGTGGCACGCCAGATTGATTGGGTTTATAGCTGCTTACTGCTGGCAATAGGAGGGGGAGTTGATCCGGGGAAAGGGCATAAGGTAGGCCATCTTCTTTGTAGTATATCGGAAAAGGTTCTCCCCAATAACGTTGTCGGCTAAATATAGGATCCTGTAATCTATAGTTGATCTTATATTTTCCAATTCGTTTTTGCGTTAGCTTTTCCATGACTTTTTCAGCAGCTTCTGCTACAGAAAGTCCATTTAGGAAATCAGAGTTAATCATCGTACCCTCAGGCAGCTCATAGGGTCCATCTTCTATAAGTATCGTACTTTCTATCACAGGCAAGGTGAGTAAATCAAAAGATTGGGCAAAGGTATAATCTCGTTTATCATGCGCGGGTACACCCATAATCGCACCTGTGCCGTAACCGGGTAATACATAATCTGCCACCCAGATAGGTAATGGTGCACCTGTAAAAGGATGTATCACACAAGCACCTAGAAATACACCACTTAAAAAGGTTGTTTCTGCCAGGCGGTTTCGTTCTGAACGATTTTTAGATGTTTCGATATAGGCAATAAGTTCCACGTCACCTCTTTGCTGTGCCATAAAACTAGCCCAAGGGTGCTCAGGCGCTAAGACAATAAAACAAGCCCCAAAAATAGTCTCAGGTCTTGTCGTAAAAACCGTAATCGTTTTGCCACGTTCTCCTTGTACCCTAAAACTAATTTCAGCACCTTGCGACTTGCCAATCCAATTGCGCTGCATCTCCTTAGTAGAAAGGGGCCAATCTAAAGGTTCTAGATCGGTGAGCAGGCGCTGGGCATAAGCGGTCATACGTAAACTCCATTGTTTCATCTTTTTACGCGTTACTGGATAGCCTCCTCTTTCAGAAAAACCATCTTTAACTTCCTCGTTAGCCAAAACGGTACCTAATCCTTCACACCAGTTCACGATGCTATCTTTTAGATAAGCTAATCGATAATGCAGCAATTTGGCTTGTTTTTCTGTTTCGGAGAAAGCATTCCATTCCTGGGCTGAAAAAATAGGCGTGTGGTCATCACAAGCGGCTTCTACTTTGGTATTACCGTGGCAAGCAAACTCGTCAATAAGCGTTTCAATAGGAGATGCTTTTTGGGTAGCGGTATGGTACCAGCTATTAAACATTTGCAGAAATATCCACTGTGTCCATTTATAATAGGCAGGTTCACTGGTATTAACAGATTGATCCCAGTCAAAGTCTAATCCAATCTGATCAAGTTGTGTGATATATTTGGCTATATTTTTTTGAGTAGTAACAGCAGGGTGTTGACCAGTTTGAATAGCATGTTGCTCGGCAGGTAAGCCAAAAGCATCAAATCCCATTGGATTCATCACATGATATCCAATATGCTTATAGTAGCGGCACACTATATCTGAAGCGATATACCCTACATAATGTCCTACATGGAGTCCTGATCCTGAAGGATAGGGAAACATATTTAGCATATAATACTTGGGTATATTTTTAGCAGTAAGGAGATTACGATCTGTTATGGATTTTTGCGCCTTCCATCTATTTTGCCATTTTTGTTCTATTTCCGTAAAAATATAAGATTGCATATCTAATTGCATTGAATAATCATTAAAATCAGTAGACCTCTTCTAAAACCTATTGCTAACCGGCCTTTTGGTGCCCCAACTTGTCTATGCTTCCCCAATACATTTAGTATTAGTATGCTAAGGTTCGCGACTGCGCCTCTCTTAAAAATGGCTCGTCACAAATAGGCTTTGTAAAAGGTCTAGTAACCTACTGGAGTAGTTGTATTTTCTAGGTAAAGGTATCGCTACTAGTTTAATTTAAAAAGTAGGATAGCTTATTTCTTCTGTTAAACGGCTCATTTAACTTAAAAGTTAATAAGCAAAGATAGAAATAGAACCTATATTCCGCATAGACTGCTTTTTCCGCTTGTTTATAAAATGACCTTAAAGTCTACTAAAAAATTAAGATGATTCCCTCTGAACATCAAAATCACACTAAGGTCAAATAGTAGAAATGATATTCAAATGCTTTAAATTATTAAAAATAACTTGACTTTATTAATTTCTTTTTAGATATTTGCTTTTAGTACCCAGCATCCATAACTGGAAATTATTTAAATATAAATATGAGACATTACGAAACAGTATTTATACTATCTCCGGTGCTTTCTAGCGAACAAATAAAAGCATCTATAGATAAGTATAGGTCTTTTTTAGTGGGGCGTAATGCAACCATAACACATGAAGAGGAGATAGGCTTAAAACCATTAAGTTATCCAATAAAGCATAAAAAAAGCGGTGTATATCATTTAATAGAATTTATAAGTGAAAGCAGTCTGATTAAAGACCTAGAAGTTACTTATGCACGAGATGAGGAAGTATTACGTTTTTTAACATTTGTGCTAGACAAGCATGCATTAGCGCATAATATGACAAGGCGATCTGATGCTGGGAAAAAAGAATCTAAGAAAGCAGTAGCAGTATGACTTTAGTAAACGAATCGATACAAAAAAAAACAATTACTAAAAAGTTTTGTCGCTTTAAGCGTTATGGCATTAACTATGTAGACTATAAGTGTGTTGAGTTTTTGATGAAATTTCTCAATGAACAAGGAAAGATACTACCTAGACGCATTACTGGTAATAGCTTAAAGTATCAGAAAAAAGTAGCTTCTGCTGTAAAGCGTGCTAGGCAGCTTGCTTTGCTTCCTTATGTAGCAGACAATTTAAAGTAAACTCAAGAATGGAAGTAATATTAAATAATGCACACAAAACATTAGGAAAAAAAGGGGATATCGTTTCAGTTAAAGCTGGTTACGCTAGGAATTATCTTATCCCTGAGGGCCTTGCTGTTGTCGCAAATTCCATCAATAAAAAGGTTGCACTTGAAAATGCTAAGCAAGCATCCCATAAGGTATCAAAATTAAAAGCAGATGCTGAAGCACTTTTGCCGCTTTTGGAAGCTGTTAAGGTTGTAATCACTGCAAAGGTAGGGGAAGGTGGTAAGATATTTGGTTCTGTTACCCCTTTGCAAATTGCCAAGGCACTTAAAGAAAAAGGTATAGTCGTAGATTATACTAAGATAAATATTCAACTACCTATCAAGCAAGTAGGTACTTACCAGGCGGTATTACCTTTGCATGAAACTGTTTCTTATACATTAACTTTTGACGTAGTCCCTGTTTAAGGGTACTACTTTAGTCTTGGGGCTTCTTGTAGCGTGTGAAAGAGGGTTTGTTGCTAGAAACTCTTTTGCAGTATCATTTTTTTGTTTTTTGTTTTTTTTGATAAAAGCTATAGGGGCCCCTTCCCCATTTATTCCCCTTTTTTCTTATCTGTTTTTTTATTTTGGATAAAAAGTATTAAATTTGCTATAGCAAGCCGGTACGGCTAGCTCCTGCTTAATCTCCCCAGGCCTGGAAAGGAGCAAGGAAAAAGTGGTTGTAGCAGCGCGATACTCGGCTTGTTTTTTCATTTATCTTCTTTTTGCTTTTTATTTAAGCCATCTTCTTATTGGGAAGATAGCCATCCGCACCTCGTTGTATCTTTAAAAGCTCTAATATAGATAGACCTTCAAGGTTCTTTTTTTAATCAGTAGGAAATAACCCATTTATACATCTTCAAAAGCTGATCCTACTTGGAATAAGCATTAAGCTTTGGTGTAAAAACAGACTTTTATTTTTAGAAATAAGTTAAAAAATGGTTAAATTTCACCAATTGTTTAGGTATGTCTGCTTAACATTTTTAATAATATTATTATGGAAATCAATAAAAAAAGTCACTAAGCTGCCCAGGTACTTCAGTCAGCCAAAGTAAATACCAATATACTGTTTTGATCAAATCAACCCGCTAGTTAATTGGTTCGCCTTATCAAAAGAAATCCCTTTTTGGTATTTCCATCGATAGTTTTTTCTGGATCATCTATTAAAAACCGCCTTAAAACAAGTAAATTATGCATACCAATTTAATAATTATAGGGCTATTTTTAGCCTTAAACATCTTGATTGGCCTCTATCATGCTAAAGGAGTAAAAACATTTAAGGATTATGCTGTGGGGAATGGATTATCTACATTCGTTATTGTTTGTTCTTTGGTAGCAAGTATTAGCCATATAGGCACTTTAGGAGAAATATCTGACTACTATTTTTTTGCATTTAAAAACCTAATTTTCTTCGTTATCTTGTTATCAACCACCTATTTTGGGGCAAAAGTATTAACCATACGAATGAGTGAATTTCTCGGAGATTTTTCTATAGCGGAGTCTATGGGTAAGCTCTATGGCCCCTTGGTACGTAAAATCACAGCTATTACTGTGGTGCTAGTTATGTTAGGCTTGGTCGTGGCACAACTGAAAACTATACTAGAAATAGTTGATTGTACATTTTCAGGTATGGCCCAAGGTGTTACCTCTTGGGTAGCTATTGCCATAGGCTTTGTGGTTATTGTATATGCAGTATTTGGTGGCGCTAGATCAATTGCGATGACGGATGTTTTTCAATTTCTCTTTTTTGGATGTACACTTCCCTTAATTGCTTTCTTACTCTTGCGTTATTCTAAAATATCTATAGTAGAGGGATGGGCCACTTTGAAACAACTCCCACAATTTGTAGACCATAGATATGTATTTTCAACCCAATCACTAGAAAAATATTTTTTCTTTGGCGTGCGCGTATGGTTAATTATTCTCTCGCCACTTTATATACAAAGACTCTATATGTCTAAATCTGTACAGCAAGCTAAGAAAGCACTTAGTAATGGTGCAGTCACTTTTTTTTGCATCATTCTCTTGATATTTTTTGTAGCAATTGCATTGCATTTAGGAGGGCATACCTTAGAACACAAACATGATGTTATCAAATATCTGATTAATCTCACTCATATTCCAGGTATAAAGGCTATTATACTGATTACAGTACTGGCCCTGCTTATGTCTACGATTGACTCTGCTTTACATTTATTATCAGTTGTTTTTGTACATGATTTATGGCCATCATCTCCTTTTAAAGGTTTGCATGGATCCATGAAAAAATTACAAGCAGTTAGGATAACTATTTTAGTGATTGGCATACTAGCCTTATATAGCGCTTTAAGCTACAAGGGCAATATCTATAAACTTATCGCAAAAGGAACAGAAATCTATATACCGGTTGTAAGTATTCCATGGGCAATGGCCATTTTGGGTTTTAGGCCTCGTAGAGCGGTTGTACTCATTACTATGGCTATCTCTGGTATTTTTGTATTATACTCACGGTTTACTCACTATTATACCTATCACGAAGCCAATATAAACTTAGCAATTGCGATGATGATTAGCCTTTCTAGTCTTATTTTGGGCCATTATCTACTTCCCAAACAGGCTAATACTGGATGGATAGGCATTAAAGATCGCAACCCATTGGATTTACAAAGCCAAGAAAATAAACGTTGGTGGCTGAGACGTTTGCAGGCTTTTAAAATTTTAGCTAGTCCTAAATATTGGGAAACACTATTCCCTAAAAATGTAACCACTTTTATAATATTGGGTGTGCATCTAATTATCCATACCCTTATATCTCTATGGTTTATGCAAAAAACCTATTTCTTTCCCTATATCTATTGGTATATAGCTGTAATGGTTATTGGAACCCTTTTGGCCATCTATCCAGCTTTACATGCCTACAAACAGAGAGGTAACCGGATATTGCATAATCTATGGCCTGGTTTGTTGTTTGTACTACTGTTTATCTCATCTATACAATTTGCAAAGTTGGGCCATTTTGGTCCGATGGTTTGTGCACTAGTTATGGTTAATATAGGGTTAGCTATTTTTCTTTTATCCTTAAAAATAGGCGTAGGTATGCTTTTACTAGCTATGATCATACACCAATACATACCTCCTATTCTTCCCTTTTGGGAATTATTTTGGGCTGGTTATAAAGAAATTTCTATAGAGCTTATTTTTGCACTACCTACGGCAATGGCTGCTTTGATAGGCTTTAGTCTCTATAAGTATCTATCTAAGAAAGGTGATGTGAGGTTAAATGTTATAGAACTAGCCCGAACCTATGAGAGAAAAGCTGCTTTAGAGGCTACTTATAGTCAAGTGAATTGGTCTAGATTGGATCCTAACTATGGCAGCGAAATGTTGCAAGCCATGGGTCAAACATTGGAAAAACCTTGTGCATATCTCTATAAACAGGGGCAGGAAAAACTTGGAGAAGCAGTCAAGCAATGTATACAAAAATTGAGTCTATTCAACAGGCTTTTGCTAAAAAATGCTAAAGAAGCACGTAGGCTAGGACTTAATAAAGAAAATATGAAGTTAACAAATATTGAAGAGAGGGTCTTTAAAGCACATAGCATCATTCGCGCATTAGAGGAACCTATGCAACTGCTCTTGCGGAAACAAACAGAGACCAACCAGCTGTTCGTAGACCCAGATCTTTTTGAACGTTACTTAACTATAAACTTATTGGGCATCAGTAACAGTGAACAAGCGATCAATCATATAGTTACCCTAACTATTACCGATACGATGCTCCGCTACGATTATACAAAGGCTGTGCCATCTAGCCAAACAACTACTATGCTACCAGCATTGGCTTTTTTTATCAGTACAAGTATTATTACCCAAAGTGCCCTATCTATATATGATGTCAGAGATGAAATATCGCCTATTTATCTGCCTAAAAGTGAAAAAGAGCTCTATCAAGCAGAAAGTAGACAAATCGTGGAAGCACATGGTGGTTATTTTGAAGTCATAGAAAATAAAGAAGTTTTAACTTGTCTCTATGTATTCCCAGTAGCTGGGGAAAAAGTAATGCATTTTAAAAACTTTGGTCCTAAGGATTTAACTAGTGACCCTAGATAAAATAAAATTAACACCTTCTTTTGTCCTCCATTTATAATAGTACACACAGCTTATATCATAAAAAAATAAGTATGCATTCAAGGCTATGGCGGTTCTAGGAAAAAGGCCCCTTGTAAAAAAGTTGCGATGAGCAGTCACATATTAGCGCTGATTAGAAAACAGCTTGTTTGAGCCTGCTGAGCGGGTAAGTTCTGTGTTTCCAGCTCTAATAGGTGATTACCGAAACTTTTTATAGAGGTCTTGATTTTTTTCCATTTTTTATAACGAGCTTTTTTTACCAAAGTCGGAAACAGGTACAAAAATAATCACTTCATTAGTTATAATTAAGATTAAATAGAAGATATTCTTGCAGCTTAACAATTTATTTAGTTAGTTCGATTAGATAATCGAAAATTAAAAGAAAGCATATAAAGAATATGAATCCCGATTTAATCATTATAGCCATATTCTTAGTCATAACATTTGCTATTGGATTGTATGCTAGTAAAGGGGTCAAGAACTTCCAAGAGTATGCAGTTGGGAATAGAAAAATGCGGAGTTTTGTGATTGCTATTTCTCTAATAGCTACCAGCTATGGAGGTAGAAGTTTGACTCATGGGGTGGAAATTCATTACGAGTATGGTTTTTACCATCTCATGTCTACTATAGCCCATATAGTTGGTTTATATCTAACCGCAAGATTTATAATCTTGCGCATGCAAGCATTCGTAGGCCATCTTTCTATAGCTGAGTCTATGGGTCATTTATATGGTCCAATAGTTCGCATGGTCACAGGCATTTTTTCCATCATTTTTAGTACACTCATATTAACCAGTCAGTTGACAGTTGGTCTGACCATTGCTAAGATGATATATCCTGAAATAAAAGAGTTTTCGCACTATGCAACTATAATTTTAGCACTGTTAGTTATTACCTACTCCACATTCGGAGGGGCTAGGGCTGTAGCATTAACAGATGTATATCAATTTTTTCTATTTGGTCTTTGTTTCCCTATCTTAATTTTTAAGTCTTTCTACTATGTCAACAATCCAATAGCTAATTGGCAGCGACTTACTGCTATCCCACATTTTAATATTAGTAAGGTAATTACAATTGATAACATCTTAAGATGGATATCAGTTTCCTTGCTTTGGGCTGTGTTCTCTATATTTGATCCTCCATCTATTCAACGTTTTTATATGACTGCCTCTACAAAAGAGGCAGCCAAAACTTTGTATAAAAGGATCATGATAGAAGCCAGCTTGATTATACTGTTTTTTACCATTGCCGTAGCGGTACACTTAGGTGATCATGTTATCGGAACCAATCAGCATGTTATAGATTACTTGATCCAGCTTGCATACTTTCCTGGTATGCTCGGGATTTTAGTGACTGCTCTTATTGCTTTAATTATGTCAACGATTGATTCTTGTTTACATACTTCTACTGTTTTACTTACCAATGATGTATTACCTGTAATAGTTGGTTCACCTAAATGGCTAACCAAATACCAACTCAAGACTACACGGATTATCTCTGTTTTAGTAGGTATAACAAGTATGTGTATAACCTGGTATCCTATTGATTACGCAAAAGTGTTTGATATAACAGGGCTTTATTACCTTACTTTTATTATTCCACTGATCATAGCTAGTTTTGGCTTTAAACCCCATTCAATTGCTGTTTTATTAAACATGGCGCTTAATATGATGCTATCTTCTATAGTAAACGTATCTATACTCCAAGCCCTTTTTTTAAACTTATTTATTTTGATTACCACTCATTATCTACTTCCTAAACGCCCTAATACTGGCTGGATAGGCGTTAAAGAGCTTACTGCACTTGATTTACAAAATCAAGAAACCAAGCGCTGGTGGTTAAGAAGACTACAAAATTGCAAATTATGCTTTACGAAAGCATACTGGAAAAATTGTTTCCCAAAAAAAACAAGCACTTTTATGGTATTAGGTGTTTATATAATAATCAACACCTTGATTGCCCTTTTCTATATGGAAAAAGACTACTTTTCACGTTATATTTACTGGTATATTTTGGTAATAGCTTGTGGAACTATTTTAATCATCTATCCATCTTTTAAGAGATATCACCCAACAGGCAGTCCAATATTGCACGGGGCATGGCCTATTCTATTATTTATATTGCTTTTTTTTTCTAGTATACAATTTGTAAAATTAGCCCATTTTAGGCCTATGGTTTATATGTTGTCTATCGTTAGCCTAGCTTTAGGAATAATTCTTCTGTCATTGAAAGCAGGGATTATTATGTTCAGTATAGCCATGATCCTACACAAATTTATACCACCCTATATAGCGTGTTTTAGTTCATTTTTTTCTATTGATAGGATCATTTCTATAGAATTTGTTTTAGCTATAACTATTTTAATGCCTACTCTAGTAGGTTTTGCTATATATAAGTATCTACGTGATAAAATAGATATGAAGCTCAAAATCATAGCATTAGCTAGAGTTTATGAACGCAAAGCAGCATTAGAATTAATCTATAACCAAGTGAACTGGTCTAAACTGCATCCTATCTATGGTAATAAAATGCTAGAAGAAATGGGTACAATATTGCAAGCGCCTTGTGCTTACTTCTACAAAAATGGTCAAGCACAACTTGGGGGAGAAATAAACCGTTTTATCAAACGGTTCGACAAGTTTAGCAATTTTTTATTAAACAGGGTGAAAGAAGAACGTATCCTAACACTTAATAAAAAAGTAGTAAAACCAGTAGCCATTGATTTAGCTATCTTACGGGCACATAATACAGCGCTTAGGTTAGGAGAACCTATCGCTTTACTATTGCGGAACCAAACGAAAATAATGCACCTGATAGCTGATCCAGATCTTTTTGAACGTCTTTTAACTGTAAACTTATTCGAAATCAGCAAAAGTGAGCAAGCAACAGATCATATGGTTACCTTAACCATTGCTGATACGGTTTTACGTTATGATTATGAAAATACTATACCATCTAATAACCATGCACTTACTTTGCGTGCACTAGCTTTTTTTATCAGTACAGATAACCATATGCCAAGTGTAAAACGGATATATGATATCAAGCATGATGCCCTCTATAACCATCTACCTAATTCAGAAAATCAACTTTATCAAGCAGAAAGCAGGCAAATTGTACAAGCACATGGTGGTTATGACACCATCATACAAACCAAAGAAACTTTAACTTATGGCTATGTATTACCCGTAAATGGTGAAAAAGTGATGCGTTTTAAAACTTACGACCCTACTGCCTTGAGCTATAAAACAAGCGAAACAGAAGAAAGTATAGCCCAAGAACAAGAGTTAGTAGCACTGCTTACTATGGAAACTACTTTGACAAAAGAAATGATAGAAAAAACCATTAGTTTTATTAAAAATGCGCACGGATTGGTAACACGTAAATCTGGTGCACCCTATTATACCCATCCTATGGCAGTGGCCAAAATACTATTAGAGATCACTAAAGATCCTACAACGATTCTAGCTGGCTTGTTACATGATGTAGTAGAAGATACACTGATTCCACTCACCCAAGTGGAACTAATGTATGGCGCTCAAGTGGCTTATATTGTCAATATGGTGACCCATTACAATACCAGTGGTTACCGATGGAAATTAGATGATAAAGAAAATAAAAATTTGTTAGACCAATGTAAAGATATTCGTGTAGTACAGGTTAAGCTAGCTGACAGACTCCATAACCTGAGAACCTTGCTTTTTCGTAAACCAGTAGACCAAAAAAGAATTGCACAAGAAACGATAACATTTTATATTCCATGGGCTACAAAAAACAACATTGCACAGTGGGTACCGGAAATGAGTTACATTTGCAAAACAATTTTAAATCAAAAAGAATAACATATACTATCTAACAGATACCTTCGCAAAACTGCAGTGCCTTATTAGCGGCTTCTACTAGCTGTTCTACAATCCTAGCATTCAAATACTTCTTCCCAAGTTCAATATCTATCGTCAAGGTCTCTCGGGCCATATTTTTTACCTCTTCTAGGTGAATATAGTCTTTGGCATGACGTAGGTCATAAAGCCGTTCCGCAAATTTAACGCAGAGTACAAAAAGTTGTTCTCTATTGATGATGCGTTTGAGGCGATTACCTACGTAAAGTCCACATGGTTCCATCTCTTGGCGATTATTAACAGTGATCGTTCTTTCTACAAAAGAATAGACATCTACACTATAATTGGCTTTAACATAAGCAAGTGGCAGACCTGCATAACGGACTAAACCATAGATTAAGCTAAAATAAACGGGCCTTGGTTGAGCAGGTACCCATTCTGCTACTAATTGAGCAATACCCAATGCACGGATATAGAATAATTGCCCTGATACATGTCTCCTGAAACCATAACAACGTCTTACTAATAAAAAAAGCTCATCCAATACAATGGTACGCATCTCAGCTACTGTACAGAGATTGTTATAGGCTTTAGTTAACATAACCATAGATTCTTCATATTCTTTTTGAGTAATGGCATCATCTGAAGGCAGTATTCTAGAAATCATCTCATCCCGTACAGCAGTTACATCACAAGGTACTACTATAAGTATGGGTTTTTTAGATGAAGGGGGAAATTGCAAGTAACCATAGTGGGTACGAACAATCTGTTCTATGGTTCGTTTTTCTATATTTCTCCATTCTGATTCTTTCTGTGAAACACTGTGCCAACGAAATTCACTACCTGCGGTAGTATATTCATAAGCAGATCTAATATTGGGCAAGATATCTTCAGGAAGCGTAGCGTTACCAATCACTAAAGCTATAGCAGGAGAACGTACATTTGTCGATTTAGCCTCGTAAGGATGGTGTAGCGCATAATTCAGGTAGGTGGTATATAATTGAATTTTTACACAAAAATCCTTTGAGCCATTCAGGTTAGCAATACTTAACACAATAGGCGTCAATAAGCAAACCATCTGGCTCACATCACAGATGATTTTTTTAGGAAGTTTATCATCTTTGGACTCTATTAATAACTTTGGCACAGCATGCTCCCTACTTTCCAATTCTAAGGCAACTTCTAACTTTCGAACTAGTTCATCTAGGCTAATTTCTACCGGCAGTAAGATTATATGATTCTTAGATCTAGCGCGTTGCTTTAAAAAAATATCCCAAATAATAAAATTCTTCATAATAACATCTAAATCTTCCTTATAAAGAGGCCTATCATCTAAGTAAGCAATAAATTGTGTCACCTCTTGCATGATTTGATCTATAAAAGCGTGAGCTCCTTTTGGATTATTGCGAACCATTTCTAAATCTGAATATACGCCACATACTTTTTGATTTTGCGGATCCTCTTGGTTTATTTGTTTTTCTTTTTCTTTTATTTTGTTTTTTAGGTATCGGTCATGATGTTTGGAGCCGGCTAGCTTACGTTTATTATAGGCAATAATGGAAAAAATGATCAAGGCTAATCCCAACATCGATATAAAATACAGCCCTGATTCTGGTAATAATAGATGGGTATTCTTGTAACATATGGCGTAAACAATGACCAGTAGCATAAGGGTTACAAGCTTTATGCTTATATATAAAGGCAATACGAATAATGTTAGCGATAAATGAGCTGCAGATAAGGCTAATGTGAAAATAGATGGCGGATCAATTGCCCCTAACCAGTGCCAAAGGACATTTATGGGCAGGCAAAAAACTATACTTATCAACCAACACCGACCCATTTTCCAGGATGGGATTTGTTTGTTGGCATCTACTGCATAAGTTATAAGCCAAATAGCCGTAATAAATTGAAGTAAATACCAATAGGTAGCAGAACCAGTTATATAATCCAATATAGTAGTCAATATAACGTAGCAGCCTGTAAATCCCATTATGGTGTCACTTGGCTTAAGTTTAGCTAATCTTTCTTTTGTACAAGCAGGTTTTAGCAAAAACAGTAAGATGAATATTATAACAAAACGTAGCATACTAAACGACATTCCAACTTTTTAACTAAAATAACAATAGGCTTGTTGCCAAACGCTACTTTCTACCTACTAATAATTATCACGGCAAGCCAGTACTTAGCTTATAGTATTGATAGATCAAAATCTACAATTTTTTATTAAACTATCTATTTTTTTGCACAGAAAACTTTTTATATATCTTCTTGCATAACGTTACTTGTTCAGCTAATTTGCCTTTAATCTGGCCCTTGAAATTCGCTTTAATAGATCGCAGTTTTGGGATCCGTATCGCTTAGAAATTCAAAAACAGGAAATTGTTTACTTTTTTATAATTAAATGCTTAAATTTGTAGTCCCGCTACAGATGTTGTAATTGTCCGGTAGTGTAATGGCAACACGTCTGGTTTTGGTCCAGAAGACTCTAGGTTCGACCCCTAGCCGGACAACTGTTAAACTTGATAGAGCGAAAGCGTAAGTCTACTTTATTTAATAAATTTTTTAATGTAATTAATTGACATGATGGCTCTACACTATAAGCATAAACTAGTCAGATTAGGATTCCTTTTTTTTATATTACTAGCTAAGCATAATATAGCAGCAGCAGCAAAAAAAGATAAAAAGAAAGAAGTAGCCGTTGTATCTCCTACCGTACAAAAAAAATCTTCTGATGCTGATCATGCCAACACAAATACTAAAGCCAAGTTACAAAGTGAGCAAACTGAGCTAGAAATAGAAAATGCACTTCATCGTGCCCGTTTAGAAAAAGAACTTTCAGCGATTATTTCTCAAATTGAGCGTTTGCGTGTTCAAAAAGAACGAAAACGGCTAGAAAAAGAGACAGAAGATGAAAATGCGCGAAGAGAGCATGAGAAAGCTATGCTCTTGCTCAATATGGAAAAGGAAAAGCTTAATATCGAATTAGAGCTAGCACAAGCTAGGTTTATGAAACAAATGGAAAAATATAATATCCAATTAATTAAACTAGATAAGGAAATACAATTAGAAAAAGGTCAAACCCAGCTACTTCAAGAGACCACTAATCGGTTACAGGCAGAAATAGAGGCTTTGCAAGCTAAAGCAGTACGCGATAAGCGTATTGAAAAAAAGCCTATTTACCTAAATGATCCATTAAACAAGCAAACCAATACCTTGGTGCTTTCTGACCGATGCATTGAGCTCAATGGTACCATTACACCTTGGAAAGCAAATTATATTGTAGATCAAATTCATTACTTTAACAACAAAAATAGTGTACATCCTATATTTCTTATTATTGGTTACTCGTCAGGCGGATTTGTAAGTGCAGGATGTAATATCTTACAAGCGATAGAACATAGTAAAGCACCTGTCTATGTAGTTGTAAAAGCATTTGCTGCTTCTATGGCCGCTATTATTACTACATTGGCTACTAAATCTTATGCTTATCCAAATGCCGAAATATTGCATCATCAACCTTCTTCTTGGTTTTTATATGGTAATCTAAGAGCAACAAAAGAGCAGTATGAAGTACTGAATAAGATATGGAAACGTTTGGGAGGTAGAGTAGCCAAAAAAATGGGTATATCTCTTAAAGCGTTTGACAAAAAACTCTACGAGAAGTCTATGTATGGAGACTGGATGGAATATGGTGACTATGCCAAAAAAATAAAATGGGTTGATTATGTGATCAATGGTATACAACATAGCGCGATTAGCAGTCTACCAGATGCAGCTGACTATAGTTTTGAAAAATTTATAAAGGAGCAATATGGTTTTAATAAAGAGAAAGAAACAGAAACATCTCAAGCAGTAATACAGTACCATGCACTAGCTCCTCATGATTTTGACTATAGCTACAACCCTGATAAAAAAACACAGATGATGATGTCTCTCCAGGGCGTTACTAAATAAATATTTTTTAAATTCTCGGTTTAATTTAAAAAATAAGCATGGAGTTAGCGTCTAAGCTACTAGTAAAATATAGCTGTTGAGTAGATACTTGCTTACCAATTTCGTAAAAAGCTATAAATAGTCTTTTCTTTGAAAGACTAGAAGCATGCTAAAGCTTCCAACTATAGCCCAATTGCCAACTTTTTTACAGATTAAAATTTTTAATAAATTCAAATAAAAGCTTGAATTTATTATTATAATTACCTATAATTTTTATAATTTATATTTTATACCATATCAGATATAGTATTTAGTATTTTATAGATTTTACTTATCTCTTTTGCGATGTCACTCAACATATCCTTCCTCATAGCATTACTTTTTTTGCTATTCGTTCTAGTAGTGGCGCTTTATCTCGACCTTAGTAAGTCCCTATCCGATGACCAAGCGTCAATTAATAAACAATTTGATTATGAAATTCAAATGATTTATAAAGCTATTATACGTAAACAAGCTCGTATAAAGCAAGTATTAAAGTTTGCTGTTATGAAAGAAAAATTAGCTAAGCTAAGACCAAGTGATGCCATTATTGGGTGTACAGGATGTTACCTTATATTTACTGCCCTATTAGATTACCTAATTGGAGGACTAGCTACTCATTGGTATGTATTACAATCTTTTATAAGCATGCTGCTTATAGTTTATGCAATTGCCCCAAAACGTAAAATTCCATCTTGGAAAGTTGGTAGATTTTTTCTGATATGCTGCATTTTATCCCTCCCCGTAAATGTGCTTTGGCACTGGTTGCATTTACAAGATCCTCAATTTACACTTACCTTATCTGTAGCACATTTATCTACAACTTTATTTGTATTACCCCTCTATATCAGCATCAAGCTAGTAGCGGTTACATTATTGGTAATTGTGTATACAATCTATAAGATTGGTATAGATGAACTGTTGGCATCAGGTGATTCTTTACTATCTTTATTAGGATTTGGCTTAATCATTTTCGGTATTATCATTTACAATAAACGCAAAATAACTGGTTATACACTGTATAAACGCTACTTAAAAAATCAAAAAAAACTAATAGAAAAAAAGCAAAATCAACCTATAGAAGCTAATCTAAACTTAGACTCAGAAATCTCTAGTAAAAAACCAAAAGAGACAGGACCCTCTGTAGAAAAAACAATGCAAGAAGTTACTGAGCTTATTTCATATATAGATAATAGACCGCTTTATAAGCAAGATCTCCAAAGTATAATCAATAAATTTGTAATTTTTAGCACTTTTTTGAAACAACGTGCTAGATCCATAGACCATATACAATTAACACCAAGTGAAATTACGATAGATGAATTAATCGCTAGGCTAGAGACTGCATTGGAAGTTAAGACCCCACTAGCACCCAAAATGGTCATAGAAAAGAAAGATAATGCTATTCCTACAAAGATTACATGTGATGTCAATCATATGATCCAATCATTGGTTCCTATTGTTTTACGTACTGCTAATCTAAATAATGGTTCAAAGGGTGAAGTAGTAAAAATTCAATTACATACTACTCAGCTAAAATATATCCAAAAACGTTGTCAAAAAGATCCATATCATTCGGAAACAGGTTTCCCAGCCATAGCCTTAGTAATCAGTAGTGCTACTACCCCTTCAGCTATATTACCCCAAATTAGAAGTTATTATGAGGATATTACAGAAGGTAGGGAGCTTAAGTGGCACAGCAGTCAGACGGACTCAGAGCGTATACGTGTTGAAAAACGTATCATAGAAAGAGCCGTTCGTGCCCACTATGGTTATCTACGCTTTCCTATTTCGAAAAAAAGGCCTATGCTCATGGTATTGCCTTGTAATGTAGCAACAGTTAGAGATGACATGCTTGCCAATATACTACCTTTAAATGTTCCTATCAACCAAAAAGAAATTGATCAATCCATAGAAATGTTTGTCAGATCTTATAATCAGCTTTGTGAAATATCAGAGGTTCGTAAAGCTGTAATGGATGAAATAATTCTATTGATGAGGAGATGTTATGGTTTTAGACGGCACTTATCGGGGCAATTACTATATATCCGTGCCATAGGGATTACACAATTGGTTGCAGAATGGGTACGATTCTATCCGGAACCGGTTTATGTTGCTTTACTGTATGACTTGGTTAACCATGCAGGTTTGCCACTTTCGTATATCAAAGCAAATTATGATATGAATATTTACTCGTTTATAGAGCGTGTTTTAGCAGTTAATGATCGTCAAGATATGGAGCCATGTGGGCTTTATATTGGGAATGCCCTTAAACAGGTAATCAATAGGGAGCAACTTTTTGTGCTTTGTATTAAATTGGCTGAGCGACTTTATGATTTGCGGCATGCTAGAAGTTATCCGCAGTTAGATGAATTAAAATGCATGGCCAAAGAAACACTTGCCATAGATATTGAACTAGCTAAAAAATATTTGAATACTAAGATTGTAGAAGCATTAGCCAACGCAGCAGAGGAAGCACTACAAGTCTGTGAAAAAAAATAAAAAACGCTTTTGCTGATCGAAACTATTCTACAGGTGTTTTTTCATAGCATCGCCACAGTACTTAACCCAAGCTATGCATTAATTAAATGCTTATAATTGTAAGCTACTAGCTAGTAAGCACACTTCTTATGCAAAAATTATTAATAACAGGCGGGGCAGGTTTTATAGGTTCGCACTGTATTGAATGGTTTTTGAAAAAGCATCCTAATTATTACATTGTAAACTTGGATAAGTTGACCTATGCTGCTCGCTTATCTTTTGCACGTCAGCAGCGTTTAAACTACTATTTTGTAGAAGGAGATGTGACCAACTTTTTATTGGTTTCAGAGCTGTTTCAAAAATTTAACTTTGATCGTGTCATTCATTTGGCTGCTGAATCACACGTAGATAGATCAATTCTCGATCCACTGCTTTTTATAAAGAGCAATGTAGAGGGAACGGCTACGCTATTACATATAGCTTATAAGCATTGGTTTAAAGGACCTAATCAGCCACTTCATCCCAATCATCTATTTCTATATATTTCTACCGATGAAGTTTATGGTGCATTAGATGATAACGCTCAACCATTTACAGAAGCGACTACACTTGCACCCAATAACCCTTATAGCGCCAGCAAGGCTGCAGCCGAATGTTTAGTAAGGTCTTATACCCATACTTATGGACTGCATACGATTATTACTCGTTCAACCAACAATTATGGCCCCTATCAAGATACAGAAAAACTAATGCCCATGGTTCTGAAAAATGCATTACAAGGTAAGCCTGTTTCGTTACATGGGGATGGAAGGAGCATTCGGGATTGGTTACATGTAGAAGACCATTGCAGGGCGATTGATGCTGTTTTGCATAGCGGCCAAAGCGGCCAATATTATAATATTGGTGCTAATCAAGAACGAACTAATCTTGAAATAGCATCGATGATTTGCCAAATACTGGATCGCTTGAAACCACTACGTGAAAGTTCGTATACTTCTTTAATTGGTTTTACTACCGAAAGAGCAGGGCAAGATAGGCGCTATGGACTTGATTGTACCAAAATTAAAGCCAAACTAGGATGGACTCCATCTATTGGGCTGGAAGAGGGTATTGAGGCGCTTGTGCGTAGTGAAGTGGGTTGAAATAAAGTATTTCTTTATAGCATTAAAAAGTTGCTGCAAGTGCCCCTTACAGCTGGAAAACAGGTACCTGTTCAAGTCAGTGGCAAATAAGATGTTTTTAACTTACTTTTTTCTTTACGTACGCTGCCATAGTGGTGAATAGATACGGAAAACAGAATCCGCGCTTCAACTGTCCCGGCAACTGTTTTTCTTTTGATCTGTAAATTCTGCTTTCTGATCGCAGTTTTTTTAAAGGGCGCGTTTTTTTCCTAGCATAAGCCATAGTGGTGAACGGAAACCAACGAGTAGCCTAAAGCTCAGTCCAAGCCTTACGCACGAATTGCGCTAAAGAGCGAATATGTTCCCTACTAAAATCAAAGCAAACCCCGGCAGTTTCATAGACCTTAGGTATTGATTCTGTATGGCCTAACTTTAATGCATTCAGGTAATGATGCAACCCTTGTTTAGGGTTTTCTTGAGCATTTTTCCATACCCCAATTGCACCAAGCTGTGCAATAGCATATTCAATATAATAGAAAGGTACTTCAAATAAATGCAACTGTTTTTGCCATAAGTGACTCTTGCAATCCTCATAGCCGGTCCAATCGGTTATGCTGTCTGAAAAGCTGCTAAAGATACGGTTCCAATTTGCTGCTCTTTCGGCTAAGGTATGATTAGGATGCTCATAGACCCAATGTTGAAAAGCATCAATAGTAGCCATCCATGGTAAAAAGCTAATCACATGAATTAAATGCTCTTTTTTAGCACGACTAAGGTCCTCTGGATTGGTAAAGAAAACATCCCAATGCGGCATAGTGAGTAACTCCATAGACATAGAAGCTAATTCTGCAATCTCTGATGGACAATGCTTAAAAGCATTTAAGGTCAACTTGTGAACTAAAAAAGCATGGACGGCATGACCTGCTTCATGAAGCATAGTCAACATATCGCCTACCGTAGAAGCCGCATTCATAAAAATAAAAGGCACTCCGGTCTCATCTAACGGGTAATTATACCCACCAGGTGCTTTGCCCTTACGTGAGGTTAAGTCTAGATGACCCATCTGTTCCATGGTACGCAAGCAATCTCCTAAAAAAGGGTCTAAGTGCTCCAATACTATAATTGTTTTATCAACTAAATCTGTTGAATCTGTAAAGGGACGCAATGGCTTTCTACCCTGTATATCTACTGCATGGTCAAATGGTTGAAGAATAGGTAGGCCTAACTTATTTTTTCGCTCTTCTGCCAGTTCGTTGAGTAACGGTACGATTTCTTCTTGAATAGCCTTATGCAAGGTCAAACAATCTGTTGGTGTGTAATCAAACCGATTCATGGATACGAAAGCATAGTCTCTAAAATTCTTAAAACCAGCATTCAAAGCTATTTGATGACGTTGCTCAATGAGCTTAGAATAGAGTCCATTAAGTAGATCTTTATCTTGCAATCGCCGTTGTTGTACTTTATCATACACCTCTTTACGAAAAGGTCTATCAGTCGATTCTAAATGAGCAGCGGCTTGCTGTAAAGTGAGTTCTTGGCCAGCTACCGCTACCATCATGGCACCTGAGACAACACCAAATTGCCTTGTATTTAACTGAATTTGGGTTTGAATAGCTATATTTTCTTCTCTGTAGCAGCGTAATTGATTTTCAATTTTTCGAAAAAATATGTCATATTGGACTTCCTTACGTAAAGTATGCGCTTCTTTTGCAGCTAGCACTTTTTGATTTAGCTGATCTGTAACCGCTGTTACATGAGGAGCTATACTGGTAATGTAATATTCATAACGATCTTTAGCGACTACATCAGTAGTATCACAAGAGGTACGAATATACCGCCACCCAGCATCTTCTTCTAATACCCCTTCTAGTTCGCTCCAATTGGCTAAAAGTTTTTTTAGATCATCTAAGGTAACAAGATGCCTGGCCAAGAGGTTATCATAAAAAGGTTGAATAGACGCCCAATCTGTTATGATGTAATCTATCGGCAAAAAAGTACGAAGGTATTTTGGCATGATTTAAAATTTTTATGGCAGCACAGCAATCTACTAAATATTAAATAGAAATCACAAAAAATAACCCACATATTACTTTAGAATTGGCTTTAAATCAAAGTTTGTTCCAGTGTACATAATTGTAATTTTAAAAAACCAGATACGATTTTAGGAGATAGGGCTACAAGATCAAATTTAGTCTGATCTTGTGACCATTTATATTCAGGTATTGATTAATATATCAGATTACAGGCCGCGTATTATTTCTCTGCTGTAGGATTAGTTCCATCTTTGTTATGAGTTGTTCCATGCGAAGAAGAGCTAATGCACACTTCTTGTTTCTTGTTTGTTTTTTTCTGAAATGCCTAATGCCTGTTTTGATTCGATACACTCTGTTTGAATGAACAATATAAAATCGCACTAACTGGTGGGAATATAGTTTTTAAAAAGACAAAAAATTTGTAAGTTAATTTATTTTTATTTATATTGTTTACTGTAATTGGTTTTCAATTATATGTTTAGTTTGGTTTAACGGCAAGCCCATGCATTAAGAGGCTATACTACTAGTTTAACTTTATCATAAGCTTAACAGTAAAAAAGTCGCTTTAGTGTGTGGGCTTTGTTATGCTACATAGCCAGCTGTAGTATCTCACTAGCCATTAATCATTTTAAAGTAGTCGAATGCAATTTTACTAAATTATAAGCGCAATTGCAATATATTTTTGTAAATATCGTAAACATTGCTCAAGTCTTGCTTGTATAGACACTAGTTAAGCAGCCTAGAAAATTAACTACCACTTCAACAAACTCTCTACTTGCATGAGCCGTTTAGGTCGCATGGATGACGATATTTTTTTTATGCAAGCTGCACTAAAAGAAGCGGAAAAAGCAGCTAAAGTGGGAGAGGTACCGATTGGAGCAGTGATCGTGGCTGGTCATAAAATTGTCGCGCGTGCGCACAACCAAGTAGAGCAACTCAAAGATCCAACAGCCCATGCAGAATTACTCGCCATAACAGCTGCTGCTAATTACTTTAATAGCAAATATCTCCCCAGCCCTACCCTATATGTTACGCTAGAACCCTGTATAATGTGTAGTGGTGCACTCTACTGGTCTCAGATCAACCGACTTGTATTTGGTGCTAGTGACCCTAAAAGAGGCTACCAAACCTGTTCTACTTCTATCTTGCACCCACGGACAAAAGTCCAGGAACATATTTTAGCTAAAGAAAGTAATGAACTGCTGATTTATTTTTTTAAAAAGTTAAGAAACACTATATTGTAGCGCAACAAACTAATTTTATCTTTATTTTAAAAATTTAGATTTTTATGATTTTTACACTTCCTGCTTTGCCCTATGCCTACAACGCATTAGCCCCCTACATAGATGGTCAAACTATGGAAATCCATCATACTAAACACCACCAAGCCTATGTTGATAAACTGAATCAAGCGATAGCTGGTACAGCTATCGCAGCTGCAGAAGGAACGGAAACATCGGTACTAACCCATCTTCTGAAAGATATCAGTGCCTACCATATAACTGTTCGTAACAACGCTGGCGGTCACTTCAACCATTCATTTTTCTGGAATAGTCTCACACCTAATGGCTCCCACCAGCCCCAAGCAGATTTATTGCATGCATTAGAAAAATCTTTCGGAAACTTTAAAGAGTTCAAAGAGGCCTTTACAGCAGCTGCAGCTGCACACTTTGGTTCTGGATGGGCCTGGTTATCTGTAGCGAAAAAAGATGGAAGTTTATTTATTTCTACAACTGATAATCAAGATAATCCACTTATGAATACCACTCCTGTTCAAGAGCAAGGTATACCTATTTTAGGACTAGATCTATGGGAACATGCCTATTACTTACTCTATCAGAATAAACGCGTAGCCTATATAGAGGCTTTTTGGAACATCATTCATTGGCAGGTAGTCAAAGATAGATTTATGGAGGCTATATAACAAACATCCCTATAAAGCCGATCATAGAATAGTCTTAAAGCAGTAAGCTTACCATAAAGTATGTTAATCTTAAAACTTATCTCCACTTTTATATTGTTTTTCAATTATTTTTTGTAAAATTGCATCTTCACTATAACAAATAGCAGCTATTCAATTTAAACTAAGTTATGAAACAAAGAGAAAAAAAGTTTGTGCAGCACAACGCGCCTCAGTCAATTTTTATATTGGCTATATTAATCATATTGGGTTTATTGTTTTATTATAGTAAAGAACAAGGTGTGATTCCTATTTCTGAGAAGCGTTTTGAAAAAATGATGTTGAACCAAGAGGTTAAGGCGGTTACTTTAATTACCAATCAACACCTAGTGGAAGTAGTCCTTAAAGAGGATGCATTGAGAAAAGATTGTTATCAAAAAGAACTCGCGGGAAGAGCTGCTTGGAAAAGTAACAATCGTGTAGTTTATACTTTTCGCATACCAAGTTTTAATATTTTTCATAAAAAATTTTCAGCAATAGAAGAAAAAATAGACCCTGAGGCTAGAATAGGCTACACATGCGAAGAACGGTCAGAACCAGCTAGTTTTATTAATTGGTCCTTTTTATTGACGCTATTTCTTATTTACTGGTTCTTTATCCGTAAGCCAGGTAATGGTATGGCAGGTCCTGGTACGCAGCTTTTCAATATGAATACCTTAAAAGCAACTGTTTTTGATAAAAATAATCAGTTAAAAGTTACATTCCAAGATGTAGCCGGAATGAAAGAAGCCAAAGAAGAGGTAAAAGAAGTAGTCGATTTTTTAAAAACACCTGAAAAATTTACCTTGCTTGGTGGCAAAATTCCTAAAGGAGTGCTTCTGGTAGGTCCGCCAGGAACAGGTAAAACACTACTAGCCAAAGCAGTAGCTGGAGAGGCAGGTGTGCCAGTTATCTGTCTTTCTGGATCGGATTTTGTAGAGATGTTTGTGGGTATAGGTGCTGCTCGCGTACGTGATCTTTTTAAAAAAGCCAAGGAAAAAGCACCTTGTATTATTTTTATCGATGAAATCGATGCAGTAGGTAGAACACGAGGTAAAGCTAATATGCCTGGTGTAAATGACGAACGTGAGAATACCTTGAATTCCCTCTTGGTAGAGATGGATGGCTTTTCAACCAATTCTGGTGTGATTGTAATAGCTGCTACAAATAGACCAGAGGTATTAGATCCTGCACTACTACGCCCAGGCAGATTTGACAGGCAAGTAACTATAGATAACCCTGATGTAGTGGATCGAGAAGCCATTATACGATGCCATAGCAAAAGACTCAAACTAGAAAGACATATACGTATCAAACAACTTGCTGAGCAAACGCCGGGATTTTCTGGTGCAGACTTGTCTAATATGTGCAACGAAGCGGCTTTAATAGCGGCCAGAAAAAACAGAAAGTTTGTAACGATGCATGACTTTCATGCCGCTATAGACCGAATTATTGGTGGTTTAGAGAAAAAAAATAAACTTATCTCTCCAGAAGAAAAAAAAATAGTAGCCTACCATGAAGCAGGTCATGCCATTGCGGGATGGTTTCTAGAACATGCGCACCCACTTGTAAAGGTAAGCATTGTACCACGTGGTATAGCCGCACTAGGGTATGCACAATATTTGCCCAAAGAACAGTTTATTTATCAGGAAAATCAATTGTTAGATGAATTGGCTATGGCGCTAGGTGGAAGAGCCGCTGAGGAGCTTATTTTTGGAAAAATTTCTACCGGTGCACTAAGTGATTTAGAACGCACTACTAAATTGGCTTATAGTATGGTTACGGTTTATGGTATGAACCCTAAAGTCGGTCACCTTTCTTTTCATAACGGCAAACAGGTAGACTATACTTTTACAAAACCTTACTCAGAAAAAACAGCTTACACCATAGATGAGGAGGTCAAAAGAATTATAGAGGGTGCCTATGAACGGGTAAAAGAGTTGCTCAAAGAAAAAATTGATAAACTAACCCTTTTGGCCGAGGCTTTATTGGTAAGGGAGACTATATTTAAATCAGATCTAGAACGTTTAATCGGCAAGCGTTTTCCCAAAGAAGCTAAGGAGATTTCTACTGAAGATGGGCCATCACCTGAAGCCTCTGAAGCCCCTGAAGCTTCACCAGTGCAGGTGCAACTTGATAGTAGTGAAGCAATAGCTTCTTTAAGCAATGAGCTGGAACAGGTATAAGTAAAAAAAGCAAAAAAGATGCACCCAAAAATAGGGGTTCTAATGGGTGGTTTTACACCCGAGCGACATATATCATTAGAGAGTGGTCGAAATGTCTATAGTAAGTTGGTCGCTTCTACTAAATATGCGCCTCTCCCGCTTTTTCTATCTGGTTCTAAAGAAACTTATCGTATTTTTATATTACCCATTGCCCTCCTGCTAAAAGATAATGCGGATGATATCCATGATGCGCTCTTGCATCCAGCTAAATTCAGTGCATCAGAACAGTTGTTAACCCCTATTCGAAAAGAAGCTAGCGCCATCACAAGAACTTACGCCAAGAATGCTATTTTTAGACCAGAAGAACTTACCTTTTGCGCTTTAAAAGAAAGGATAGATTTTATGTTTATAGCCTTGCATGGTAGGCCTGGAGAGGATGGTACTTTGCAAAGTATATTGCAAGATTATGCAATACCTTATAATGGGTCTGGCATGGCAACTACTGCTTTGACCATTGATAAGTATGCCACCAATCAATTTTTAGCCCAACAAGGGTTTAATGTTGCCAAACAGCTTGTTATCAACAAAGCAGATTGGGACTATAATCAGGTTAGAACCATCGATGCTATAGAGGACACATTTAGCTATCCGATTATTGCCAAACCAGTGGATGATGGTTGTAGTGCAGGGGTTGTAAAGATCAGGCATAACGCTATGTTACTTGCCTATGCATCCGCCAGTTTTAGAAACCAGCCACTCATTGAACCTGATCTGATGCAACTATTAGCGTTGCCATCAGGAGACTACATTCCAAGGCAAGAAAGATTTCTGCTGGAAGAGCTGATTCAAAAAGATAAAGAAACGATCGATTTTTTAGAAACCACAACCGGCTTATTAACTCATATGGATGCTAATGGTAAAACGCTATATGAAATCTTTGAACCATCTGAAACAGTAGCAGCAGATGCCATACTTTCTTTAGAAGAAAAATTTTTAGCAGGGGAGGGTCATAATATTACCCCTGCACGCTTTCATAAGGATAGTCAAACAGCTGCTATAATTCGAAAAAGTGTCAAAAGCAGACTGGCTGATGTCGCACAAGTTTTAAACTTACAAGGGTATGCCAGAATAGATGCTTTTATAAAAATCTATTCCCATGAAAAGGTGGAAGTTTGGGTAATTGAAATTAATGCACTGCCTGCTATGACACCAGCTACCTGTATTTTTCATCAGGCTGCCTTAAATGGTTATACCCCATTTGACTTTATAGATGCGATTATCCAATATGGATTGAGCCAAGTCAATTTTACTCCTTCTATAGGAGCTGCAAGGTTACAAACATGAGTAAAAAAATAGTAAAAAAGCTATGTAAGCATCTTGTTTACATGTTTTGCTTAAGCATAGGTATACTCTATACTTTCTTTTACATAGCTTTGCCCTATATCACGCATCAAGGTAAAATTGTTCAGGTGCCAGATCTAACAGGTGTTCATTTAGACGCATTGGATGAAAAGCTTAGTAAATATCATTTGGGTTACGTTATAACCGACAACAGTGGTTATTCACCCCAACTACCTCCCTTTACCGTTTTACAGCAATTTCCTGCAGCAGGTGCTTCCGTTAAGGAAAACCGAAAAATCTATTTGACCTTAAATGCAGAAAATCCTCCACTTGTCTCCATGCCCAATCTTGTTGAAGGCTCTATTAGAGAAGCCCAGCTACGTCTAAAGAACAAAGGCCTAAAACTAGGTAACATCAAATATATTCCTGATATTACCGAGCATGCCGTTTTAGAACAATGGTACAATGGTCGTCCTATACCTGCTGGCAAACTTATTCATAAAGGATCTGCGATTGATTTAGTAGTGAGCGCTGGATTAGGAAAAGAAATTATTGAGGTACCAGATCTAGTAAAAATGCCTTTAGAAGAAGCTAATTTAATATTATTAGAGCGGGGCATGCGTATCGGTGTGGTACATCATATTAAAGATAAAGATAGCCATTTACCCGTTGGTACAATTATACGTCAGAACCCGGTACCAGGCACTAAGGTGCCATTAGGTACTGCTATTAGCTTATGGATGGTTAAGGTATAGGACTAGGTGCTAACTCATATTTCTTGTCAAGTATAATACAAGATTTAAAGTTTGCTAAAAATTCATCCCATAGTTTAAGTATATCACGGTTCTTAACATACTTTATGAAATATTCGAGCATGCCTAAATGTTGCTTCTGTTTGATCTGATCATCTGGTATAGCATAAAATAGAAAAACATTTGTTACTACATTCACTAGAAAACTCACTAAGATTTTTTCACTGAATTTAAATGAAATATTGACTATTATTATTGTATGCCATATGATGAAAAATCATAAATTTGTTTTCTATTTTTTTGGGTTGAATAACCTAGATTTTTTAAACAATTAGCCATTCCTGCATGTTTGCCTCGTTCAAGGCTATAGCAAGTAAGTTTGTTAAATGTGGAATAATTTTCTAAGCTAGCTTATTATTGATTGAATGCTTATGCATTTAAATGTTTGTATTGCGGTTTCTAGTTAGTCTTTTCCAAGAGGTCTATTACAGCAACCCAATCAATCTTTTTATACGAGCAACCTATAATCATGGCCTTATTTTGTTTAGCTGACTGCTTTGATAGAACTAACTCAACTAGCTAAGAAAGTCTTTTTTATATCAGACTTACACCTGCCCCTTTGTCCTAGTGGCATAAACCGTTCTCGTGCATTAGAGAATAAGTTACTAGCTTGGCTAGACTATATAAAGCCACAAGCAGAGGCCTTATTTTTATTAGGAGATGTCTTTGACTTTTGGTTCGAGTATAAATACCTTATTCCTAAAGGAGCCATTCGATTTCAAGTAAAACTTTGGGAATTTGTTCAAAATAAGATACCAGTTTATTTATTTTTAGGGAACCATGATGGTTGGTCTATCGATTATTTAATACAAGAATGTGGTGTACAATTATTTAGAAAGCCAGCATCTATTACTATTTGTAACAGAAAATTTTTCTTGGGTCATGGCGATACGATTGGTCCCACTATGGGTTATACGCTATTGCGTAGACTATATCATAGTCGTTGGTTCCAATCCTTTGTAAGGATTTTGCCACCTGATTGGATCTATAACAGAGTAGATCATTATCTTACTAAAAAAAAAGGGGCAAACCCTTCGTTTTTTGCAAAAAAGGACCGTATATTTCACTACTGTGAAGATAAGATAGAACCTTTTAATCATCACGATTTTTATATATTTGGTCATACACATTGCCCATATATAAAGGCATTAAATCATTCAAGCAGTTATTGTAACCTTGGAGACTGGGTCTTTCATTATACATATGCTTGTTTTGATGGTGATAATCTGTCATTACTTACATTTTAAGACACTACGTATTACGCATATAGCTTGTACGGATTAGTCATTTTAGCCTAAAAACTTTTAGGTAATATAAATGCATCAATCTTTTAGACTTAGACATATTACATGGGCATTTGGAGTTATTTTCACATAGATATCGCTGTCGATCTAGGAACAGCCAATACTTTAATCATACACAACGATAAAATTGTTGTAGACGAGCCATCTATTATAGCTATAGATCGTAATACCAATAAGATGATTGCAGTTGGTAAAGCTGCTATGCAAATGCATGAAAAAACGCATGATACGATACGAACTATTAAGCCACTTAAGGATGGTGTAATTGCGGATTACCATGCAGCAGAGCTTATGATCCAAGGGATGATTAAGATGTTGTCTAAAAAAAAGTTATCCGTTTTTACTCCGTTTTTTAATAGAATTATTATTTGCATTCCCTCTGGTACCACTGATGTGGAAAAAAGAGCTGTTCGAGATTCTGCTGCCCATACAGGTGCCAAAGAAGTCTATATGATTTATGAACCTATTGCGGCCGCTATAGGAATAGGTGTTAAGATTGGCGAGCCTATTGGTTGTATGATTGTCGATATTGGTGGTGGTACAACAGAAATAGCGGTTATATCCTTATCCGGTATTGCCTGTGATCAATCTATTAAGGTAGCCGGTAATGCATTCAATAAAGATATACTAGACTACATGCGCAAGCAGCATAACCTGGTTATTGGAGAGCGTACGGCAGAACAAATTAAAATAGCCGTAGGAGCTGTTTGCATGGATTTAGGTGAGCCACCAGCTGATTATCCAGTACATGGTAAAGACCTTATGACTGGGATTCCTAAGATTATATCAGTAAGCTATAAAGAGATAGCTGTTGCCTTAGAAGAGTCAGCTGCAAAAATTGATGATGCTGTTCTAAAAGCATTGGAAATGGCGCCACCTGAATTAGCTTCTGATATATACAAAAATGGGATTCATTTGACAGGAGGTGGTGCTTTACTACGTGGTTTAGATAAACGGTTACATAGTATAACCAAACTGCCTGTTCATGTTGCAGAAGAGCCCTTACAAGCAGTTGTCCGTGGTACCGGTACAGCGTTAAAAGATGTGGAGACCTACCGTAGCGTACTCATGAACTAATGGTGCATATTCTTTACGTTTAGTTTAATAGTAAAAAAGTTTTTTTATCGTATCCATTCACTACTATAGCAGAGGTATACCAAAAAAATACCCCTTGTAAAATAGTTGCACTCAAAAAGTGACCGTTACAACTGAAGTAGCCAAACAGCTGAGAGGGAATTTGAAGCCTGGGATAAAAATGCCTTATGGCTTATGTACCAATGGTGGTTATCCTTATACTTGAGGGAATTACTAGTTAAGGTAATGGATCATAGCCACTACCTCCCCAAGGATGACAGCGCAGCAATCTACGTACAGTAAGCAGGATGGCTTTTGGGGTCTCATACTTAGTAAAAGCAGCTTTTGCATAATTAGAACAACTAGGGTGAAATCGACATACAGGAGGCAACAAAGGTGCAATACAGCGCTGATAGATGGTGATAAAAAAGCAGCAAAACTGTCTAAAAAATAGCTTGTATTTGTTCACAAAATGGGTAAGTTATAAGTTAGGGGTTCAAAAGTTTAGTAAAAAAAGATCCTTTGTTTCCGTTCACCTAATGGCGTCCACTTAAGGAATTTTTAATTATTTTTATTTGATTATAAGTTTTTTTATCTTACTTTTTTCTTGATAAAGAAGTGGTATAAAAAAGCTTTTCTGGCCAAAGTCGGGAACAGATACTGATTTTTTGTCATTTTTTAATCGTATTTATTCACCACTATGGCAGCG
>NZ_JAACGG010000106.1:0-369 GCF_022810525.1 Candidatus Cardinium sp. cByotN1 | reverse complement strand
GATTAGTTGGTATTTATTTTAAAGTTCTATACTTTTTAGGTATCCGTTCACGACTGTGGTTTTTCTTCGAGTATATTGAGCAACTCTTTGGTTTGCGTTCACGAAGTTAGTAGAAAATGAATTTTTGTTGTTACTTTTTTCTTGATAAAAAGATAAGATAAAAATGCCTTACGGCTTAAATTTACCAATGGTAGTCAGCCTTACATTTCCGCCATTGCCTGAACAGACAATGGCGTCAACTTAAGGGATATATTTAATTGATTATTATATATAATAATATATCAAAAAACGCCCCTTGTAAAATAGTTGCGATCAGAAAGCGAAGTTTACAGATGACAAGAAAAACAGTTGCCGGGATGGATTGCAGGG
>NZ_JAACGG010000105.1:0-1093 GCF_022810525.1 Candidatus Cardinium sp. cByotN1 | reverse complement strand
TACTCTTTTGGCAGGGCTAAGCAAATTTTAGATAGTAAAAGCAACGTGTTGGAACTTTTTTCAAGCTTGCAAGCAAGATTTTTAGCATTAGACTTAGCCAAACGGGAAGATATAGAGCATAGGGTGATGGCAGCGATGCAAAAAGAGGCTGAGAAGACATCAAAACTTGCAGGAGAGCGGCTTGAGGTACTATTAAGTTGGGGTATTAAGGCAGGTACAGATGCCTATAAATCAGCTACAGATATAGACCAATATTTAGCATTAGCTAAAATATTGAATCGTACTTTTACTCAAGCAGGGGTTCCGCCAGCTGTACCTTATGGTAAGTCTTTGGCGAGAAGAATGGGTAAGCGGCAGGTAAGTATAGATGAATGGCAAAATCAACTGGCTAATAACCCAACATTGGCAGCGTTATATATGGCAAGTGTGATCAATCAAATGAAAGTAACACCGTTACTTGACTCATTTGTAAGGGAATATAAAAATTAATTAATTTTCAAGGCAAAAATTTATATCTGTTCACCAAATGGCCCTAAATATTCAATCATATTGCCTTGATTATTAAATAGAATAGCATTTTTTGAATGGATAATTAGTAGGTCATCTGGCTTATCGGCCGCCATCATACCTGTGATATATCAAATTTATTGAATATAAAATTATCGTTTCCGTTCACCCAATGGCGTCAACTTAAGGAATTTGTTGCCGTTCACCACTATGGCTTATGCTAGAAAAAAAACGCGCCCTTTGAAAAAAGTGCAATCAGAAAGCGCAGTTTACAGATGAAAAGAAAAACAGTTACCGGGAGGGATTGCAGGTAGGCTCCTGTTTTGCCAGATGTAAACGAAGCTTTCAGCCACTTTTTTAATCAGCGCTTGATTTTTTGCTTACTTTTTTATCAAGAAAAAAGTAACAACAAAAATTCATTTTCTACTAATTGCGTCAACGAAAACCAAAGAGTGGCTAAATATAATCGAAGAAAAAACACAGTCGTGAACGGATACTGATAAAAAAGTAAGCAAAAAATCAAGCCCTGCTAAAAAGTTGCGGAAAGCGCCCCTTAAAGCTGGAAAAACAGAATCAACCCTGTAAC
>NZ_JAACGG010000104.1:0-301 GCF_022810525.1 Candidatus Cardinium sp. cByotN1 | reverse complement strand
GATTAGTTGGTATTTATTTTAAAGTTCTATACTTTTTAGGTATCCGTTCACGACTGTGGTTTTTCTTCGAGTATATTGAGCAACTCTTTGGTTTGCGTTCACGAAATTAGTAGAAAATGAATTTTTGTTGTTACTTTTTTCTTGATAAAAAAGTAACCAAAAAATCAAGCGCTGATGAAAAAAGTGACTGAAAGCTTCGTTTACAGCTGGAAAAACAGGAGCCTACCTGCATCCATCCCGGCAACTGTTTTTCTTTTCATCTGTAAACTGCGCTTTCTGCTCGCACTTTTTTCAAAGGGCA
>NZ_JAACGG010000103.1:0-2087 GCF_022810525.1 Candidatus Cardinium sp. cByotN1 | reverse complement strand
GTGGCTGAAAGCTTCGTTTACAGCTGGAAAAACAGGAGCCTACCTGCAATCCCTCTCGGCAACTGTTCTTCTTTTCTTCTGTAAACTGCGCTTTCTGATCGCACTTTTTTCAAAGGGCGCGTTTTTTCTAGCATAAGCCATAGTGGTGAACGGAAATATAGATATATTTTATTGATTTACATCTATATTAATATTAATTCAGTCTATTGGTTCGCAGCCATTTTTTCCAGTTTCTTATCAAGAAAAAAAAGGGGTAATTAAGCCCTGGGTAAAGCATTGCTGAACGTAAGACTTACAGCTAAAAAAACAGCACTTGCCCGCTGCGCGGGCTTTAAACGTACGAGAGGCTGTTTGGCTACTTCAGCTGTAAGTTTTGCTTGCTGATGGTATATCGCTCTAATCTAGCATGGTCAATTGTGGGTATCTTATGCATGATCTCTTCCAAATTGCTATAGCTCAAGGAAAAACGACACGTAATATGTTTACAAAACATCTGACAAAACTTAATTTTTGACTCGTTTCAATAAGTTACTTACATAATTAGTAAGGTTACCAACCTGGTTGTTAATTTGATCGAGTGTAGTATGCTTATTGGCAATAAAAGAAGCAAAACAGAGGTTAGTGGTTAAGCAATAGATTACCTCTATGGGTACGCGTTGTAACCGATCTTGTTGCTCCCGGGAATGCTCCATATTAGCACTATAAATTGCTACGAGATTACCAAAAGCAGGTATTAGATCAATGATCCTAAAACCGTAGACAATATGATAAAACATGTCAAGGCCATACCTTACTTTTTCTTTAAGCATAGCATGGTCATCATCTGTAGATTCAACCCTATCTATTAAAGGCTTAAGCGTAGCATACATATCATCAATAGGTTTCAAAAAACATTGCGCTAGCTTAGCAAAGATTGCTATGGGGTTATAACCACTCTTGCCTGACTTATACGCCATAGCACTTTTCAATTCAGTCTCTAAACAGGTTTTACAAGCTTGAATATGATCTGGGCTGTAAATAGCTGCAATAACTTCTAAAGCTTTTTGATAATTTGCTTTAGCTTCTTGAATAACAATTTTTCCTTTAGCAAGACTATTATTAAGCAAGCGGAATATCAACAGCTGGGCTACGCTAGCCCAATAAGGTATAATATTCCCATTTAGATAATCTGAAATTTTAAGAGTAAACTTCTCAAGATCAGCTGTATTAACATGAGGCTGGGTGTAGCTTTTCGACTTAACCGACTGCTTACTAAGTACTTTATGAAGGTTAATTTTGGTATTGTTAACCATAACCATTTTAGATACTTTGGTACTTTGACCAAAATCTTCTAGATTAGCTTCTTTGATCAATGGGTTACGCAACATATTTTTTAACTGCTTAGAAGCAGCTTTTTGCCAACAGGATAAATAATTCAATATAGGCAACATAATAGAGGGATTGGGGGGTCCTTTCAAGCGCATGACGGGTAAGGAGTCGTCCGAAGGTATTTTAGAAACACCAACCAAGCTTAAATTATTATATAGCATTAGCAATTCCTCGTGGGCATATCCACTCTGTTTAGCCTGAAATTGGGCATCAATTTCCTTGATCTTATCAAGAGTATAGCTAGCTTTATGTTGATCAACATAACTAGAACATTCCTTAAATTTTTCAAACAAACTATTTATTTTCTGTAGGACTTCATCAAGCGTAGATGAGTCTGAACTAGATGGATGGTCACCTAACGATTCTTGCTCTAAAGATGGATTACCAGTCATATAACTTTTTGAGTAACCATTGCAGGTAACCAATACTACCAATAGATGGGGCCAACAAATAATAGAAGAATAATAGGTTTTTATCTTTTTCATAATTATAAAATTGAAAAACTAATAATATTACTTGTTTATAACAAAATAATTTTATAATAAAAAATTTTATATTAAAATCAAATTACAAAAAAGCATCGTATCTGTTCCTGACGCTGGTAAAAAATGAATTTTTTAAAACTACTTTTTGTTTGATCAAAAAGTAGCCAAAAAAACAAGTGCTGATGAAAAAAAAGGCGCGATTTTTCCTAGCATAAGCCATTGGATGAGCGGAAA
>NZ_JAACGG010000102.1:0-1790 GCF_022810525.1 Candidatus Cardinium sp. cByotN1 | reverse complement strand
AGTAGAAAATGAAGTTTTGTTGTTACGTTTTTCTTTATAAAAAAGTAACCACAAAATCCAGCGCTGGTGAAAAAAGTGGCTGAAAGCTTGGTTTACAGCTGGAAAAACAGGAGCCTCCCTGCAATCCATCCCGGCAACTGTTTTTCTTGTCATCTGTAAACTTCGCTTTCTGATCGCAACTATTTTACAAGGGGCGTTTTTTTATATATTATTATATATAATAATCAATTAAATATACCCCTTAAGTTGACGCCATTGCGTGAACGGATACAAAAAATCTGCTATAAATAGCGTTATTTACGCTGACTTGAACAGATATGCTAGAGAAAATTGGTATTTCAATAATAAAAAAATCTTAAATAAACTACTGCTTATAACTTGTTTTTCATTTGATTATTAATATATTTTCTTAGGAATTCTATCTATTTTTTCATATCATATACAAAGCAAATGCAACCCTATATTTCGTGGCCATTGGGCCTCGTGAGGGTTACCTTTGTCTCTTCCTTTATACCTAAGCAGCTGTAGCCATAAGAATAGATTATGAAATATGCTCATAGCGACCATGCTGCTTGGTGGGCGTTATATCAGATCGTATCATATAAATACAAACAATGAAAAAAAAACATACAAAATATAAAACAAGTCTATTGATCGGGCTATTAAGCTTATATACCTTATCTTCTTGTGTTAACACCAGACAAGTACTAGGTAACCATCAGGATATCGAACTAGGTAACGATGTAAATCCTAATATACAGTGGGATAAGAAGAATCGTGCTACCTATACAGTAAATCCTGAGCCTGAAATTACCTTAATAAAGATAACCCAAAGGAGCTCATCTGCATACAGTTATGTTGAGCATGCAGGTGGAGAGACGACTAAATCAACAAACAGTTGGACTTGGAAGAAAAAGCTCGTGCTTGGCTTGTCATTAGTTACTGTTGCTGGTATGCTTAGTGTTCCTGTTGGAGTTGGTGTGTGTGCCATTGGTCTTATTTGCCCTTTTGGTGCTACTTCTTTTTTGCCTAATAACACTTTGCCTAATAACACAACGTTATTAATTAATAATCCTAATAGTACCTTTGTAGTACCGGGGCATCCGTTTGATTCCGATTCCCCAAATAGGGGTGATGGACGCAAGGGTCGTATGTATATACCTAAAGAAAATGAAGATCGTGATACGTCAATACTAGACTCATCATTCAGTCAGTTTGACCCAACAGAAAGTGCATCAAGTGAATCTGCATCAAACGAGAATGAATCAGAAGATGAATTTTTTCAAGATATGACCATGCATCAGCTATATCATAAGATGCTTCACAAGAATTTTAATCCAGATATGGTGAAAGAGTGGTTGAAGGATGGTTTAAACCCAAATATGAAAGATTTAAATCAAAGGACGTTGTTTATGTTAGTAGTTGAGCACTATAAGAATATCAAAGAAGATGATTGGAAAGCCATTGATATTATTACGAGCTTCTTACAAACAGGTAAAATCAACTTCTCTAAAAAAGATTCGAATGGCCAGACGGTTTGGGATTATACAGCAAAGAATCATTTTCTTACAAATCTATTCAGGAGGTATAAAAATAAAAAGTAAAGTAGCTGTTCAGCTAATGGTGGTCATCCTTTAGTTGACGCCATTGCCTGAACAGATACTACTTTTTTAGTATCCGTTCACGACTGTGGTTTTTCTTCGATTATATTTAGCAACTCTTTGGTTTGCGTTGACGCAATTAGTAGAAAATGAATTTTTGTTGTTACTTTTTTCTTGATAAAAAAGTAA
>NZ_JAACGG010000101.1:0-316 GCF_022810525.1 Candidatus Cardinium sp. cByotN1 | reverse complement strand
AATACCGGCTAATTTGTTTGTTTTTTCCATAAGATATTTTATATGATTAGTTGGTATTTATTTTAAAGTTCTATACTTTTTAGGTATCCGTTCACGACTGTGGTTTTTCTTCGATTATATTGAGCAACTCTTTGGTTTGCGTTCACGACATTAGTAGAAAATGAATTTTTGTTGTTACTTTTTGCTTGATCAAAAAGTAACCAAAAAATCAAGCGCTGATGAAAAAAGTGGCTGCAAGTTTCGTTTACAGCTGGAAAAACAGGAACCTCTCTGCAATCCATCCCGGCAACTGTTTTTTTTCATCTGTAAACTGCGC
>NZ_JAACGG010000100.1:0-6693 GCF_022810525.1 Candidatus Cardinium sp. cByotN1 | reverse complement strand
AAACAGGAACCTTTCTGCAATCCATTCCGGCAACTGTTTTTCTTTTCATCTGTAAACTAAGCTTTCAGTAATTTTTTTCAAAGGGCGCGTTTTTTTCCTAGCATAAGCCATAGTGGTGAACGGAAACTTTTTATCTATCTATTCACCACTATAAAGGCTACTTATAAAAATGACCTTTGTAAAATAATTGCAATCAGATGGTGAAACTTACAGTTGAAATAGATCAGTAAAATATAATCCTTAAATTGAATCCACTATGTGTTTATGACATTGGTAAAAAACGAATTTTTAAAGCTGCTTTTTGTGTACTCTACTAGTAAGGCTAAACGAGTATTCCAATATATTTAGTATAAATAATTTGCAGTCAGCCTATTGGGCATATAGGTCTAATTAAATCTAAATAAAAACGCTAAGTGCGCTATAAATAAATGTTTTATTTTAATATTGTTATTTATCTAACTATTTTCCTTTCTATTACTGGTTTTAATTGTGCTAGACTAAGTGGGGGCACTTTAACAGATTCAAATTCAAATTTGAATCTAAAACAAGATAAAGGTAACCCCGTAATTGCTCTTTTTCATGGCTTAGGCTCAAAAAGTTCCTGTTTCAATAGCCTAAAAGAAAATCTTGAACAGGCTTTTCCTGATGCTCTTGTTATTGCTTTGACTAGTGTTGAAGACTATAATACTGCGCTGTTTTCCATAAAAGAACAAGGCAACAGCACTTTTAAGGAGCTGCTAGAAAAAATACCTGATGTATGTAACAGGCCTACCCTACTAATAGGGCATAGTCAAGGTGGCCTTCGTGCTTATAAAATGTATGATGCATACAATGATCTATTAAATGTAAAAGGAATCATTACCCTAGCTACGCCATGGGAAGGCGCTCCTGTTGCTAATGCAGATCAAGAATTATTGTTGCAACGTCTCCAATCTGATTGTGTTCGTATAGATATGCAGAGATTCTCCATGGACTATGACTATAAAGGAGAAGAAAGTGCTCATTTTATGCATACCACTTTGCAAGCGAGAATCAATGATTACCAAAAAGTAAGTAAATGCAGTGGAATAATAGATTTAAAGCCAAAGAGCAAATTTTTATATGAAGTTGCAGAGAAGCTTCCTAAGCTATTAATTCCTATTTTAGCTATAGGAGGGGCCCAAAGTGACTTTGGGGTTTTTCTAAGCAAAAAAAGCAACTATGATTTTAACAATTTACGTAACGCATGGACCAATATTATAGTGGGTGAATCGAATAATAGCGCAAATAAAGCACATGATATGGTAGTACCTCTTTACAGTCAGCGTGCAGATAATATTGCAGGCAAAAATAAAAATTTCGAACAATTTGTAGTACCAAATGCGATTCATAATGAAATTTTACCATTACCACCTGAGAAAAAATTCCACAATATACTTGAGCATCCTCTTGCATTTGAAAAGATTAAGGAATTTGCCCAAAAAGTACTATATCAACCATCCAGTCAAAAAACCAATACACCACAAAGTATCGCAGAGGTTGCTTGAAAAAGAACGCTATTGATATTCCCAACGTATGCCATTTGGATGATCTTTTATAGCAATTCCTATTTTATGAAGCGTAGTACGTATAAAGTCAATTTGATTATACTGTTTTGCTGCTTTAGCCTTTTGGTAAGTCATTAACACTATCTCTAGCATAGGATGAATAGAAGCGTTATGGTCTTCTTTGAGCCCTAGTAGGTCTATAAGAAAAGTAGTATAAGTCTTGCGTAATTCATTCCATGCGGCTTTCGAAATAGCTGCGTAACTCAATGTGCCATTGTGCCATCCATTTATTTTTTTTAGCAAATTAAATAAGCTTGCTAAAACCTTTGCTGTATTGAAATCATCGTTTATAGCGCTATAGCAAGCGGCACAATCTGCATAAATGGCCTCATCTAACCTACCATTTGTATGAGTGGTTTCTACAGTTTCGTGTTCGAGCTGAGTCAATAGATACCAACCGTTCATTAACCTGCGATAGCCTTGATAGGCTGCTTGTAAGCCCTCTACTGTAATAGAAAGTGTGCTTCTGTAGTGGGCCTGTAGCATAAAAAAGCGTAATACCATAGGGCTATAAGGTTGGTCTATGGCTGAGTGGTTTCCTGTAAAAAGCTCGTCTAGTGTAATAAAGTTACCCAATGATTTACCCATTTTCACTCCATTAATTGTAACTAAATTATTATGGATCCAATAGGTAGCCAAATCGGTTTTTAAGCTAGCTTGTGCTTGTGCTATTTCGCATTCATGGTGTGGAAAGCGCAAATCCATGCCACCTCCGTGAATGTCAAACTGGTTGCCTAAATATTTTGCAGACATAGCAGAGCATTCAATGTGCCATCCAGGAAAACCCTCCCCCCAGGGAGAAGGCCAACGCATAATATGCATCGGTGTTGCCTTTTTCCATAAGGCAAAATCTACGGGATCTCTTTTATCTGTTTGTTTGGCTAATGAACGCGTACCTGACCGGGTTGCTTCTATCATTCTACCTGAAAGTTTCCCATAATGGTGCATTTGGTTGTATTTAGCTACATCAAAATAGACAGATCCATCGATTATATAGGCTAACCCATTTTGAATAATCTTTTCTATCATGGTAATTTGTTCGGCAATGTGTCCGCTTGCACAAGGCTCAATGCTAGGAGGTAATAGATTAAGCTGTTCCATGTTTTTTCGATAGTTATTGGTATAGCGTTGCGCTACCTCCATAGGACTTACCTCTTCTAGCTTGGCTTGTTGTGCTATTTTGTCCTTGCCTTCGTCTAAATCTCTTTCCAGATGGCCTACATCGGTAATATTGCGTACATAACGAACCTTGTAGTCTAAGTGTTGTAGATAGCGGAAGAGTATATCAAAGGTAATGGCAGCGCGTGCATGACCCAGATGTGCTTTGCCATAAACGGTAGGACCACATAGATAGATACCCACAAAAGGCGGCCTAAGGGGCTTAAATAATTCTTTTTGTCTGGTTAAACTATTGTAGATATGTAATGGTTGCTGCATATTTGTATAGGTCAAAAATATTTTAGATTTTTGTTAGTGTACTTATATGTTCCTTTTTAGCATAATATGCACTTCCATAGCATTTTGTGCATAGAGTTTTAAGCTTTGGGCGAATTAAACAGCAGCAAACAATTGTAAAATTACAAAAATAAAATCACTATGTATGAACAATTTAAGAAGCAATCTGTAGGAAGAAACCTATTTAGTATAATTGTATTGACTCTATTTGGTGTGTGGTCATGTTTCCGTTTGCCTTATATACTAGGTGAAAAACAAAAACCAATGCTTGCTACAGTAGCTACCCAACAGGTTCGGCTTCCTTCTGTAGAACAGCATCAACCATTCGAGAAGCTTCCATTAGCATCAGAAGACAAACCTCTGTTAACCAAACTGCCTGATTTTACCTATGCAGCTAGAGTAGCTACACCAGCTGTAGTGCATATACACGCCTCTCAAGATCCTAAATTGCTTAAGCGGCATATTACACCTTTAGAGCAATTGTTTCAAGAATTTTTTGGAGATAGACTAGTGATGCCCAAAGAGTATCAGAGGCCTGCTCAAGAATCTGTGGGTTCTGGTGTTATTTACAAAAGTAATGGATATATTGTTACGAATAACCATGTGATTGAGGGGGCAGACAAAATAAAAGTAACCTTGAATAATAATAGGTCTTATGAAGCAAAATTGGTTGGTACTGATCCTCGTACTGACTTAGCACTTTTAAAAATTGAAGCATCTGGCCTTCCTGCCCTAGTGTTAGGTAATTCTGATAAGTTAGAGGTGGGAGAATGGGTGTTAGCTGTTGGTAACCCCTTTAATTTAAATTCTACAGTCACGCAAGGGATTGTAAGCGCTAAATCTAGACGCTTAGGGGAGTGTGGTAACGGAAAGTTAGATATTCAATCTTTTATTCAAACTGATGCAGTTATCAATCAAGGTAATAGTGGAGGCGCATTGGTCAATTTATATGGGGAATTAATTGGCATCAATACGGCTATTTATGCTTCAAGATCTGCCTCCTTTATGGGATACGGGTTTGCGATACCTGCTTCTTTAGTAAAAAAAGTGGCTGATGATTTTATCCAATATGGTGCCGTACAACGCGCCTTATTAGGCGTAATCATTGGTGATGTGGACGCTATGTTAGCTGAAAAATTAGGCTTAAAAGTAGTTAGTGGGGTCTATATTCGTGGTATTCAAGAGCATAGCCCTTGTGCAAAGCTATTGCAAAAAGAAGATGTTATTACCCAAATAAATGGGCGAAAAGTTAATAATTATTCGGATTTACAAGAAATAGTCGCTTGTTCTCAACCGGGAGATAAGTTAACTATTACCTTATATCGCAAGGGTAAAGAAAAAATGGTCAATGTATTGTTGGAAAAAGCACCTGATGCGTTGCAAATTGTAGAACAAGGTAATAAACTGAAAGTAGAAGGTGCTGTTTTTCAGAATCTTGATCCAAAAACAAAAGCTAAATTTAAGCTTTCTGGTGGTGTTTTAGTTGAGGAAGTTACCAAAGGAAAATTTCAAGCTGCTGGCCTTAAAAAAGGTTATATCTTAGTTGCGTTTGATAAGAAACCTGTTGCAAGTATAGTGGAATTAGCTGAAATCATTCGACGTACAACAGAACCTGTTTTGATACAGGTTATAAAACCTAATGAGGGGGGCGCTACTGGTTATATAGCTATTGACTTGGGTAGTCCTACTTATCATAAGGAGAAATAAGGTCTGCCTATGTACCTATTGATGGCCTTTATATACTTTTTTGGCTTATAATGATCAAGAAAAATATCTTTTTAAACTTTATCTGCAGTTTTAATGGCCTTCTATTTCTATTTTTATTTGCTATAATTAGCTGGTCTGCTCCAGTATATGCTGAAAATGATTTACCGGAAGAGGTTCCTCTATTAGAAACTACTCAATTTGAGCTCTTGGGGACAAATTCTGGTAAGTTACGTATAAGCATTAGGGCATATGAGATGCGTCAATATGAAAGTGGAAATATAACGTTGACAGGTGGAATAGAAATCATTATATTAAGTAGTAAATCTGATAAAGGCGAAGGTCCTATTCATATTCAAGCCAATAGGCTTTCTTACAATAAAGAAAAAAACCTTTGTGTGATAGCCGGAAATGTTTTGCTTACTAAGCCGCAGCAACAATTCAAAATCAACACGGAGCATTTGTGTTATGATATGAACCAAGAAGTAATATTTACAGAAGCCCCTGTTGTAATAGCAGATAAGGAGCATGTGTTAAAAGGGAGTTTATTACGCGCTACAAAGGATTTAACCAGGTATACAGTCACTGGGCCTAGTGGAACAGTAGACATAAAAAAAGAGACTGTTCTAGGGGCTAATCCATTATAATATTTATGCGTGTTTTGATAGGTTGTGGAGGTACTGGGGGGCATATTTATCCTGCGATAGCTATTGCCGATGGGATTAAAAAACAATTTCCAAATGCGACCTTCCTGTTTGTAGGTGCAAAAGGAGGTAAGGAAGTAGGCCTAGTAGTTGCTGCTGGTTACCCTATTATGAGAATTAGCATAAGGGGCTTTCAAAGAAATAAAATTATTAAAAACCTGTTGTTGCCTTTTCTTCTTTTAAAAAGCTTATATCAAGCAAGGTCTATTATTAAATCATTTAAACCTGATGTAGTTATTGGAACAGGAGGTTATGCCTCTTTTCCTACCTTGTTTGTAGCTTCTATTCAAAAAGTTCCTACGCTTATTCAAGAACAAAATAGTGTTGCTGGATTAACCAACCAATTGCTTTCTAGATGGGTTAACAAGATTTGTACAGGTTATCCAAATGTTATTTTTCCTTGTCCAAAAGAAAAAGTAATATTTACCGGTAACCCTGTACGTACATCCCTCTGTACTTTTCAAGAAGACCGAATGGATGCGCTTGAGTATTTTAATTTTTCTGCTTTTCAGGATAAAAAGTGTTTACTAGTAGTAGGTGGAAGTGGAGGTGCAAGCGTATTGAATAGTACTATTTTAGAATGGAAAGAACAATTAAGTAACTTAGATATCCAAGTTATATGGATAACGGGTGAGCGTTATTTTGAGCCTATTAAACAGGCTATGAAAGATTATCGTTATATAAAATGTTATCCCTATTTAACTAATATGGAAATGGCTTATGTAGCAGCTGATATTGTTGTTGCCAGGGCTGGAGCACTATCCATAGCAGAGCTTTGTGTAAGAAAAAAACCTGCTATTTTGGTTCCATCATCCAATGTTGTAGGAGATCATCAAACGAAAAATAGTTTACCACTAGTTGCCCAAGGGGCAGTTATACAGATTACAGATCAGGAATGTCCTTTTTTACTTATTCCTAAGGTAGTAGAATTATTCAATGATGAGGCGCAACAATTAGAGCTAGTTAAGCAAATGGAACCTTTTACCGCATTACATGCTGGTGCCCAGAATAAGCTAGTCGAAGTAGTCGTTGAGTTGATAAAAAGGTAGTGGTATGCTTTTTTTACTTAATTAATTGATAAAATTAGATATGTTTTCTTACTTTTGAAGTATGACTACAATGGTGAATGCATCCTAAAAACGTTTCCGTTCACTCACCACTATGGCTTATGCTATAAAAAAAACGCGCCCTTTGAAAAAAGTGCGATCAGAAAGCGCAGTTTACAGATGAAAAGATAAACAGTT
>NZ_JAACGG010000010.1:0-7198 GCF_022810525.1 Candidatus Cardinium sp. cByotN1 | reverse complement strand
AAACAGAATCCACCCTGCAACATCCATTGCAGCTGTTTTTCTATTTCAGCTATAAGGGTCACTTTCTGATCGCAACTATTTTACAAGGGGCGTTTTTTTATATGTTATTATATATAATAATCAATTAATTCTTTAAGTTGACGCCATTGCGTGAACAAATACTTTTCTTTTTGTTCCTGATCTTGAAAAAATGGGGAATAGATCCCAAAAATAGATCTGATATGCCGTTCCCGGTACAAACTAAATAGCCCTATCGAGATTAGATCTACCTATAGTAGCCAGCAGATTCCTTGCTGCAAGGACACTATTAGAAGCTACAGTAAGGGTTAGCATCAGATTTTTCCCCATCTTTTTTAATTGACAACAAGCTGGATGTTGCTGCATATAGTGCATAATATGGTCCCAGGTGCTACCATGTCTTTTGGGAAAATCAGCTCCTAGGTAGCAATGTAAACGCTGACCTTTAAATAAAATTTTTTCAAAACCAATGCGTTCCCCTTCCCATCTTAGCTCTACGGTTTCCAATAGGGTTTTGGTAGCAGTAGGCAATGGGCCAAACCTATCAATTAATTCATCTTTAAAGTGTGCTAACTGGATGCTATTTTTAAGTTCATTTAGCCTAGTGTAAAGGGTCATTCGTTGCGTAGTACTTTGTACATATTCAGGCGGTAAAAGGGCTTGGCAATCTGTTTCAATGGAGCAATCGTTGTATAACCCCCTAGCATCACTTGAAAAGAGCGTTTTAAAATCTTCTTGCTTAACTTCTTCTACAGCCTCTTCCAATATTTTACAATAGGTATCAAAGCCAATATCTGCTATAAATCCACTTTGCGCTGCACCAAGCAGATCACCTGCACCACGTATGTCTAGATCACGCATAGCGAGTTTAAAGCCATCGCCTAGTTCTGCACATTCTTCTAATGCAGCCAATCTTAGCTTGGCTTCTGAAGTAAGGGTTACTTCTTCTGGTATCAATAGGTGACAAAAAGCTTGCACATTAGAACGGCCCACCCTTCCACGCATTTGATGTAAGTCAGCAAGACCTAAAATATGACTGTCATTGATAATAATGGTATTGACATTAGGCATGTCTATTCCAGACTCTATAATACTAGTTGCCACCAATATATCATAACTACCTACTATAAACTGTAATATTTTTTCTTCTAGCATAGAGCCAGCCATTTGGCCATGGGCCACACAGATGCGTACAGTAGGCAGCAAATCTGATAAACTTTGAGCCATAGCGTTAATATTACTTACCCTATTATGTACAAAAAAGACTTGCCCTCCACGAGAGACCTCTTCTTCTATCGCTTTTTTAATGATTTTAAAATCAAAGTAATGCCATTTTGTTTGGACAGGTAATCTATTAGTAGGAGGTGTATTGAGAATACTCAAATCTCTGGCACCCATAAGGGAAAAATGGAGCGTACGTGGAATAGGGGTAGCCGTTAATGTCAACGTATCTACATTCAAACGTATCTTTTTTAACTTTTCTTTGGCATTGACACCAAATTTCTGTTCTTCATCAATAATCAACAAGCCTAAGTCTTTGAATTGTACATCATTGGTGAGTAGTTTGTGCGTACCAATAAGAATATCCACTTTTCCAGAAGCAGTATCTAAGAGGGTTTTTTGTATTTCTTGTTTGGTTTTAAATCGGTTGATGTAACTGACGTGAATCGGTAGAGCAGACAATCTATTGATAAAGGAGTTGTAGTGTTGTAAGGCTAAAATAGTAGTAGGGACCAGGACAGCTACTTGTTTACCATGTTCTGCAGCCTTAAAAGCGGCACGAATCGCTATCTCTGTTTTACCAAACCCCACATCACCACAAATCAACCGATCCATGGGAATAGGGCGTTCCATGTCTGCTTTAACAGCAGCAATGGCCAGTGCTTGGTCTGGTGTTTCCTCATAACAAAAGGAAGAGGCTAATGCTGCATCTAGTGACGTATCTGCCCCAAAAGCAAAACCTACCGATTTTTTACGTTCTGCATAAAGTGTAATCAGTTCTTTGGCAATATCTTTGATCTGTTTTTTAACACTATTCTTTTTACGTTGCCAGACAGAACTACCCAATATATGCATAGTAGGGATTGTACCATCCTTACTAGTATATTTGCTAATTTTGTATAGTTCATGCACATTAACATAAACCATGTCGTTGTTTTTATAGATCAATCGAATGGCTTCCTGCTGCTGTCCATTAATAGACAAGGAATGTAACCCTGAAAATCGGCCAATGCCATAGTCATTATGGACCACATAATCGCCAATTTCTAGCTTCCTGCATGCATCAGCTAATAAAGTTTCTGCTGTGGAATGCTGTTTAGGTGAGTGATACTTATAGTATCTATTAAAAATTTGGTGATCTGTATAACATACTATTTTGGCTGTATGGTCTATATAACCTTCTCGTAAACTCAGTAATAATGGTGTAAAAGCTGCTTTGGGTGTTTTATCTTCTAAAATAGTATGCAACCGTGCCAATTGTCCTGCAGAAGTAGCCGTAATATATACCTGATAGTCTTGCTCGACTTTTTTACAAAGATCATCAGCTAGAAGGTCAAAATTTTGTTTAAAAAAAGGTTGCTTTTCAGTATGGTAATTTATTACCAAGTCATTAGACCGATTACGAGACACCACTTCCAATGGCCATGTAGCTGTCGAACTTTGTCTATCTTCTGCCCCAAATATAATTTGATGAAAAGGCAGAATAGATGCCATAAAGCTTTCCATAGTTGCCAGGGTATGGCCAGCAGATGGCTGGGTAGTTTGGCTGGATAATTGTTCTAAAAGCTTTGTTTCATTTTTTAGCCAAATACAACTTCCTGCTGGTAGACAAGCTGCAAAGGAGGTGTAGACCAATTGCTCTTCCGTTATCGTTTCTGGATTAGATAAAATGGTTGCCACACTTACCTTTTTAAAAGATTTCTGGTCTTTAGGGTCAAAAATACGGATCGTAGCCACTTGATCACCCCATAGTTCTATTCGGTAGGGAGCCGATTGGTTGACGGGATAAATATCAATAATACCACCACGTATCGCAAATTGACCTGTGCTATAAACAAAATCTACTTTCAAGAACCCTTTTTGCCTAAGAATGCTTTCCAATGTTTGCATGCACAAGATTTGGTCTACCATTATTCTGTAACACATAGTGTTAACTAGGGATGGGTCTAAGATGTTTTCTAGCACAGCAGCTATATGGGTGACCACTAATGGGGCAGATGTACTTTCGCTTATAGCCTGTATGATAGCATATCGTTTGTTTTGAATAATTTTATACTGATCATCGTTTTGTGCTAAACTAGGTAAAAGCAGAACAGAGTGGTCGGGCAATAGATGGGTTAAATCTCCATAGATGGCCGATGCTGCTTCTTTGTTTTCAACGACAACCAACTGTAATTGGGTAGCATTTTGTTGCAGTGCTGCAATCAGTAGTGCATCTAAGCTGCCTTGAATCCCTTGTAAATAAAGAACCCTATCTTGCGGATCTTGTTTCAAGTAGTCTGTAAGCTTAGTGAGCACTGTTTGTGTTTGGTAAAGTGCTATGAAGTCGTTGATTTGCAAAACTAGAATGATGAGAATAAAGATTAATCAACATAGAACACTGCCACCAATGCTTAGAAGTCGCCATAAATGGTTAAAACGGCTATACGAGCAGTGGCTTCCTGAACTATAAATAATAAAATAAATGGACTGTAAACATTAGGCCTAATGCAAAGCTACAAATACTTTTTAAAAGTATTGAGTTCAACCCAATGATACGAGGCAGTTTTTTCGTATACATTCAAGGCTATAGGAGTTCTAGGCAAAACGCCTCTTGTCAAATAGTTGCGATGAGCAACTATTGTATAAGGGGCATTAAATTAACATAAGCGACTTATACAAGCAGTCTAATGAGCACTCCTCAAAAAGGATCCGATAGATGGTTGCAGTAATGGGTGCCTGTTTCCCACAAGATTGCATGGCTCGGTGAATGAGTTTAACCGTTTGTACGCCTTCGGAAACCTCTTTTGCCTGACTTAATATAGCAGTTAGTTTTTCACCTCTTGCTAAACGGTAACCAATTGTATAGTTTCTACTGGCCTTACTACCGCACGTGGCTATTAAATCTCCTAAACCAGCTGGCCCAAATAGAGCCGTTTTGCCTATACCCATAGCAGCCATGATGTCACCCATTTCTGCAATAGACATAGTAAGGAAAAAGGCATAGGTATTAGATTGATACCCCATCCCCCCTATTATACCTGCACCAATGGCAAAAATATTTTTTAACACACTACACATTTCTACACTGAGTAGATCATGACTAGGATAGACACGAAACCAATCATTACTTAACAGCTGCTCCCCTAGCGCTAAAACCTCTGATGAAGCACTAGCCACCACTGTAACAGCTGGATGTTTTTGCGCTAATTCACCAGACAAATTAGGCCCCGCCAAACAACCAACTTTTCGAAGCGGTGTTTCTTGTACAATTACCTTACTCATGGTAAACAGATGGCCCCATGTAAGCGGAGCATGCTCGGAAACATCTAATCCCTTGGTACCATGTATGCATATCTGATCTGGTCTGAGGTAGGAAGCAATTTGTTGCATCAACCCACGAAATTTAGCAGCAGGTACTACCGGGAAAATAACAGAAGCAGCAGACAAGGCTGTTGTCAAATCATTGGTAACAATGATATTAGGTGCCAAAGATTGATCCGCAATGCTACGGCTGGTTTGGGATGCAAGCGCACGTTCCGCTTTATGCGTATATAAGAACAGACAGCTTACATGAGGTGACAATAGATTCGCAACAGCCGTACCAAATTTACCAGCCCCTAAAACAGTTACCACTTTATTAGGAAAAAATTGCTTCGAGTCCATAACCAGTAAGCCTATTATGATAGTAGCATAATGTTAATAGATCTTGAATAAGTAGATCGCCACTTTTAGTTACGACTAATGGTGGTTGAGCATGATATATCCCCAATTTAGTCCACCCATCTTTAGCGATAACATCCAATTGACCACTCCGTACAATCGGGGTAAAATCTATTTTTTTTTCTGTATATAGCAACGCTAACGCTTTATAAACATGACCAAAGGCTACCATGAAATCGGCATAAGAGATTATGATATGGTTTAGATCCATTGAAAATCCTTCTTTTTTTTGAGCCAATGCATAGACTACAAAAGCTACTAAGTGGCTACTTAGTACCATATTAATGCGGTAGTAGCTTGCCACAATCTTATGACTAAGCATTTTAACAGACTGATCTGAACGCTTTCTAGTATCCATTTTTATAGGTAAATGGAGAAACTGCTCATATAAATCTATTGCTTGACCTTGGTCATTATAACTACGTCCTTCCATATCGACGCTATTCCCCATTACATCTAAGGGAGGACCTATGTTAATAAATAATTCTGAACCCTTAAATAATATATTTTTGCTAAATACCAGGTTGGTACAACAACCGTTTGGCTGGACATTACCAGAAACAATAGATCCCTTTTGCATCGATTCACGTATCAGCTCATAGGCCTCTAAGACACAATGGTAGTTTAATACTATAGGAACAATAAACAATTTCTTACCATTTATTCCTTGATTTCGAAAATTATTTTCCTGTGCCTCAAAAGGGGTACTTAATAAGCCTAATTTTAAATCAGACTCTATAGCACCTAAACGGCTGCGGGTTCCACCCGGATAAAATAAGGTATGACAGCCCCATTCCAGTATCAGACAAGCATAATCTTTCTGAGTTTGTAAGTAGGGTATGGTTTTTTTACGCCGATCTACTTTATAGGTACCTAATTTATTAAAAACATAATGAAACCCCCTATTGTTAAATAAATTCAATCCGGCCCCCCAAGTCAAAGGAGGTAATCCTAACTGTTTCATAGCCAACCCTATCACCATAGAATCCCAATTGCTGGTATGAGTAGGTACTAGAACAACAGTCCCTATTTTAGCCAATGCCCGCACTATATTGGTTTGACCCATCAAATGAAATTTTTCTTCTAACCTTTTACTGGGTAAGGTCCAACGGCCTGCTCCAAACCCAAAACAATGAGGTTTAAGAAGATGAATCAAGGTATGGTGTGTACATCTGGCTATACACTGATAATGGCCAACACTAAAGTAACTACAAATCTCCCTGACATAACGTTCTATAACATGCTTTAAAAGTAGCTTTGGGTCTATTTTATTTTCAATAGAAGATGCCATAGTTGCCCAAAAGGAGCCATCATCTTTAGGGTCACAACGCCACGGATCTGATGCTATTCGAGCCAATTCCCTAGTAGTGGTTTGCGCCAATATTCGGTAAAGTGCCGTATCCATTGGATAACGTGCACACAAAGCTTGAAAACTTTTATTAACTACTTCCTTTAAAAAAACATGCTGGTTTTTATGGAGGATGGTAATCGGCCAATAACTGGCTTTGGGTTGAATAGGAATAAACTGATCATGAGTAGACATATCGTACTTTTAGCGGAATAAACCGTAATTTACTTTACGGTCAAATAGGCTAGCTTAAAAGCTTATCTGATCGTTTGCTAATGCAAGATAATAAGATCAATATGAATATTTATTACTTTTCAGAAGAAATTAGTTTTCAACTAAAGGAAAAAAGAAAAATATCTGCTTGGTTGCAAAGGGTTATTGCGCAAGAAGGATACACACTAGATCATCTGAACTTTATTTTTTGTACAGACAACTATTTACATGGCCAAAATATAACCTACTTGGGCCATGACACCTTAACAGATGTGATTACATTTAACTATACCCAACATACTGAAACTATTTTAGGAGATGTTTACATAAGCATTGAGCGTGTCAGGGAAAATGCCCAAACATATAACCGCAAAATGGTGGAAGAACTCTATATGGTGATGGTGCATGGTCTATTACACCTTTTATCTTATGATGACCAAAAACCAGAAGATCAATTAATTATGAGAGAAAAAGAACAATTTTATCTTGACCAATTAAGACCAATTTTAGGATTGAAAACATAATTGCCTTTTTGTAAAAGGTCCAATCTAATGAGAGGGCTTGCTTTTTTATTCCACTTTTTTTTACCAATGCGCTGAACAGACAATGGCTTCAACTTAAGGAATTTTTAATTGTTTTTATTTGATTATAAGTTTTTTATCTTACTTTTTTCTTCATAAAGAAGTAAGCAAAAAA
>NZ_JAACGG010000001.1:0-14972 GCF_022810525.1 Candidatus Cardinium sp. cByotN1 | reverse complement strand
CCCTGGTAAAAAGTCGCGGAAAGCGCCCCTTACAGCTGGAAAAACAGAATCCACCCTGCAACATCCATTGCAGCTGTTTTTCTATTTCAGCTATAAGGGTCTCTTTCTGATCGCAACTATTTTACAAGGGGCGTTTTTTATATATTATTATATAATAATCAATTAAATATATCCCTTAAGTTGACGCCATTGGCTGTTCACAAATTTGGTAAAAAAGTTTTTTCTCTTACTTTTTGATCAAGCAAAAAGTAGCTTTAAAAAATTCATTTTTTACCAGTGTCAGGAACAGATACCCTTAAATGCATACAAAACCTCTCCCTTGAACGGGTACAAAAAAAGCTCATTCACTGGAGCTTCAGGCTGGTGAATAGATAGGTTGTCAAATATAATAGTTCTTATTCAGCCTATTGGTACGCAAGAAATTTTACAAGAGGCGTTTTTTGGGTGTGTACTTACCACTGAGCTCAGTCTATAGCCTCCTATCTAGTCTTATTTTTCTTTACTTTTATGCCTCACCTCAATACTTACTGGATCGCTGCATACGATTTTTCCTGTTTCATCTTCAAACCAATAGCTAATAAACAAAGCTTCTTTAGCTAAAACTTTATTTTTACTGTATGCCTTGTATAGATCTATAGAAAAGTCAGACGGAGCTTCTGGAGCTGTCTTCTCAAAATCCTCTGTATTAATCACCCGCTTTAGAAAGATAAAACCTAACATTGGTTCATACATGTAGCCTTTATTTTTATTAATCTTGCTAAACAGCTTTTCTGCTTTTTCTTGAATTGTCTCTTTATGCTCTGCTTTAACTATAATATATCCGTGATTTTGAGTATTAATTTTACCCAAAAAGGGCACTTCAGGAAATTTATAGATAGTATAATTATCCTTAGCATAAAGAAATTTTTTCAAAGAGCCACCAGGATGCAAAGTAATATGCGCGTGTGTATTATCTAAGGTTATAGGAGGAATTGGAACCTTTAAAGGATTCTTTAGCTCTTGTCCTTCTTTGTTTTCTGCTATACTTAATTTTTCTTGTGATCCGTGAAACTTAAATATACTACCTTGTGTAGTACACAAGCAAGGGAAATAGCTATAGGCTTCTTCACTGCTAAAGAACGCAATAGCAGATTGGCTTAACGGTTTGCTCGGATCTTGAACCACTAAGATATTGCCATTTGTGCTATCGTTACTATTAGATTCACGCAAGGCTTTAACTAAAGATTCAATCATAACAGTTCTCCAAATATATGGAACACCTTTTTTTGCTTTTATAAATACTACATAAGATGCTTGGTCAGAAGGAATTGATTTTTTTTGCCCATCAGCGAAATATTCGATTGCATCCCCAGAAAGGGTTACATTTTTAACTTGACCGGTTATTTTATCACGGGTAAGCTTTAAATTCGATATGGTTAAGCGATGGGTACTACCATCAAATGTCATAAAAGGGGTAGGACTATCTTGGGCAAGTGAACTTGCTTCAGCTAAGAAATGTTCCATTTGACTTAAATAATAGTGTGTTTTGTTTTGAACAAAATAACAACATATTTTATACTTGCCGGATTGCATAGGCGCTTCGTGAGTTAGTAGATTGCCTACTATATTAGGTTTAAGGTTCCTAAATTTACCTGGAACAACCATTAGGTCGCCGTTATTAAATAATTCAGTTTTGATAGGCCATTCATTTTCATCAGCTATTGCTTGTTTAACCAAATTATAAGGGTTAACACCTTCTTTTACCAATAGAAAACCTACTTCTACATGATCATTATTTTGATAAGAAGTTGCTACGTCACCTTTTAAAAACCAACCTGTATCATTGCCACTTTGAGATAGAGCTTTCAAACCAATAGCTTGGTAATCTGGCAAGGGTTCATCTTTATCTGGGCTATCCATTGGTACAGAAGCAGCAGAAATAGCATGTGTACCATTTTGTACCCATAACATATGCATGTTATAGCTTTTTGAGGTCAATTTTATGTATTGATCTTTATCTAATACTGTAATAGGGATAGTAAATTTAAGCTGTTTGGTATCTAGAGAAAGTGCATCTACTTTAAGTGGATAGATAAAACTACCATCCTCTTGCCACATTACCTTCTCCACTTCATTTTTGTTATCTATAGCTGTTGTGACTATGGGTGATTCTTTGGTAATTGATCCACCATCTGCAACTCCTATCAAGACCAGATGATATGGTGCCTGAGGATCTGCCATAATAACTTCACCCTCTACATGCACTAGCAAATCTGTTTTTTTACCTTGTAAGCAACTGATGGTGGCCAATCGCTTACAAGAAGCAATAGATACTTGCAGTTGACTACTCTCTGTATCCTCTTTTGGCATATGATTATCTGAATATGAAACGGTAACAGGATCTTTATGACTTCCGCAATTTTGGCAAGATGTCATTAGTATTTGGGAAGATACAACTAATAGAAAAGAAGTCAATTTCCAAAGAGATAGGTTTATTTTTTTAGAAAACATAACAAAAATGAATTTAAAATAGATGTTGCATGAATAGGTTAGAGTTGGCTACTTCTTTATCAAGAAAAAAGTAAGATAAAAAAACTTATAATCAAATAAAAATAATTAAAAATTCCTTAAGTTAACGCCATAGCCTGAACAGATACTTGGAATCACTAGATAAGTATTAAACACGGCTAAGCCATCCAAAATAAAACAATTTCTTCTTGCATCCAAGGTAATTTAAGGTTATTCATAGACCAAGGGGGCAGTAAATCTACTGTATCATGGTCTTGATGTATAATCATCAAATGCCAAAATTTGCTTTCGGTAGCATCATTATTATAATGCCTAGTTAAGATACCTAGCCTATTTAAAAAATAATTTTTCAAAATATCCTGTGTGGTAGCCTCTTGGTATAAGGTAGTTTCGTTAAGCTTTTTTAAACTTGTCCAGCGCTTTATTACTTTTTCAAAGAGTAGTGTGCTATTACCTTCTATGGCTTTTATATCATTTCTGGCTGTTGCCCCCTTCTCTCCTATTGTTTCTATAGTTTCATGTTGAGGCTGTTGTGATGACTTATCTTTGATTACTTCGATGTCTTTTTGCTTCTGTTGCACCTGATCTGGGTCATCTAAATCGTAAGCTCCATCTATGACTTTATAAGGTAACAATACTTCATCATAGGTCAAGCCACAAAGTAGTTTAGGCAGGGTAAGTTGCCATTCTGGACTCTTGAGTTTGCCAGTAACCAAGTATTGCAATAGGTAAACCCCATTATGGGCCGCTTGGTCACAGACAAATTGGTTACCTACCATAAGGTTATGGCTGCTAAAAAAGTCATACAGGAAAGGCCATAGAAAAACTAATCCACTATTTTTAGTATAAACTCTAATTTCTTCTTCTGGGTTACCAGATTTTTTGGATGGTTCTTTTGCTAGCTTGCTTGGTAAGGTTTCTGATGAATTATGCGCTAAAGTGGAGCTACTAATGGTAGGTGTATGGATACGAGTTATCAGGGGCTTAAGTAAGGTTATCATCTTGCGTTCCTGTTTGGTAGCCGGTCTGGTAGTTAAAATAGATCTAATAATCTGGTATATATCTTCTTTGGGATAGCAAGTAGTAAGTAGGGTACTATGTATAAACTCCTTTTCTTTAAATCGACTTTTGGTAATCAAATAATGTATGGTAGAGATGTATAGTTCCTTTTGCCATGTAGATAGATTAGGCAGTTGGGTGGTTGGATGTTGCAATGGATGGCTCAATAGCTCCAGGTAATACTTTACAAATGGAGCATTATCTTGTGCTAAACATGTTATCATCTCTTTACTAACTTCTTGACTAAAGTAGTGTACCATACGTCTGGCAACCAATGGATGATTAGGCTGTTCTTCTAAAAACTTTAATAAAGCCAATGGTTGGTCAGCCATAAACTGAACCAATTGCTTACCAAATGTATGGGGCGATAGATGAAACTTTTGGCTAAAAAGAGATAGACTGCCATTAAGCAATAGATGGAGTTTGGTTAAAAGAGGATCTTTGCATCCACTTTCTATAGCTTGTTGCTGGATTTTTTGTTGGTATTTTGCTGCCAGCCTATTCAATGAGCTAGTTAACTGTTCTACTGCTGGTATCTCCTTGGCATCCTGAATAAGAAGCTGAAAAGTTTGTACCAATATAGTTGGTGGTATTTCTAAAACGTTACTCCATGCGATGGTGGTTTGTGCGAGCCAATCATCTGTAGAAATAGATGATTGAGGTAAGGTTTTGAATAGACTATTCCAAAATATGTTTTTACTGCTATGGTGTTGTCCTAGTGCACCTTGTGTGGCACACCACAATTGATAGATCCCTTTTATAGGGTTGGCTAAGGTTTGCCCTACATCACTGTGGCTTTGCACTAATAAGACAAGTTGGGCATGCGTAAAATTGGCAATAAGTCGTTGACGTACATGTATTTTATCTTGTGCCAAAGAAAAAGTAGGCAGCTGGTTGATAACATCATTGAGTAAAGCAGTGCTATCTGGATAGTTGCCAAGCTTTCCCGTATGCAAAAAAAGGTGCCATCTTTGTGCAACCCGTTCTTTTTTGCTTTGCATAGAAGTGCTCATCTCTTTGGATAAGCTAAGGCTCATGGTCTTCTTTAAGCTTTTAGAAATAGTTGGCAAGTGATCTGTGACCAATTGATGAATCGCTGATTGAGAGAGGTCAGCTGCATCAGATTGTCGTACAATAGCTTTAATAGCAGGCAATAGCCTATTATAATAAAGGGGTAGGAGTAGCTTGTCTAATTGAAATTTTTCGTGTGTAGATAGAAAAATAAGATCCACCTCATCTAGCTTATCTAAGTGCAATGGGGTTAAATTTTTTTTAAGCAAAGCAAAGGCCTCTACTAGATGGTTATCGGTTACTTGCTTGGCTGCATCCATCAACTGATCACATAAGATTAACGGACTAGATGAAAGCGCTACACCCAGATGCATTAATAAGCAGGCTATATACTGTTTTTCGGTAGTAGGTGGTCTATGAACAATAGCTGCTGTGATAAAAATTTCTTTTATTGAACGAGTATTAGTCTGATTTTCAGTGCTATGTAGTAAATTTGACTGGATGATTACTTTTTCTAGTCGTTCTATCACCTGACCAGAAAATGGAATAAAGGCTTGTAACAGTTTACCTAGAATGGACTCTGTGGCATGTTGAATAAGTTTTTTTAAAATAACTGCTTCTTGTAACAAAGGTGCCAACTCATCCCGTATTTGCGTGGGTGTGGCCTGCCCCAAACACTTGGCTATTACATAGGCTGGAACCAGCTGATCTGTGGGTAATTCATTATAAAGAAGAAAATTGACTACATCAGATAATGAATTTTTTGCCACCAAACCATGCGCCTTATCTAAGGAAGATGCGTTAGATTTTGTGGCCAATAGGTCAAACGACTCTGCTGCATTATCAGCTAGCTCATCCCATATATTAACAGCCAATGGCGTATAAGCATTAAGACGCTCGGCAATACGTGCTATATAGTGCTTTTCCGTAGCAGGTGGATCTACCATAGCTGCTTTAATAAAAATATTTTTGATCGAATCAATGTTTAGCTGAGGCTCAGTAACCTGTAGTAACCGACTAATCATGGTTGCTAAGTTATCTAGAAACTTATTTGAAAGAGGTATTCGTTGTATAAGCCTGCTTTTTATTACTTCTATTACAGGTAAAATATGATTGACTGCCCCATTTGTATCTTCTAAGTTAGGTATCTGTTGCACCATGCCCCCTTGACCTAGCGCTCTTGATGCCGATGGTCCCATGCTGGCTTTTATTCGAGGATCTACAGATCGCAAGAATGGAGTCAAGAGGTTATCAGGTAAGTTATTGAACAATTTTTCCTTGTTTTTTTTTTCTTTAAGCCAACTTTTTACCAAGAGACGTATACCTGGCTTATCTATCTCTATTTTAATCTCTCTAATAGCTGCTGATAGTTGATAGGAAGGCATAGTATGACTGCCTATTGCGTCCAATTTTTTTAATACCTTTTCTTGGTTTTTAGCATCTTGATAGCCAAATTTCGGTGGTGTGGCAATCAGGTCACGCAACTGGAGCACCGATGTGCTAGTTACTTGTTTGGATAAAGATTTGCGTTCATTATCTGCATGGTAAATGTGTAATTTTTCTAGGATTGTTTCGTAGCTGATAGAGGTTTGCATGGCTACTTCTTGGAGTAGCATATGCAAAAAACCGATGCGATCTGCTTTGCCCTTTTGTTGTTTGATGGTACCCAAAAGCGCCATTCCAAGCAACTGTTGCACGGGTGCGTATAACCCACTATTTAAAACACCCGTTTGATCTAATATCAACCCTATTTCCGCTAGCACAGGTGCAAAGTTTTGTATTGGCTGTTTCAGTAAGCAGGACAGGGTATGTTCCAAAGTGGTTTGAGAAAAAAGTGCCATAGAACGTTGAAGGGCTTTTTCTTTTTTATGCAGATTAAACCAAAGTTGCTCTATGAGCAGCGGATGCTGGTCGAGCAAGGTTAAATATATTTTTTCAATCTGTTTTTCAGAACGTTCAACCATCCACCAAGCAAAATTACCCTCTGATAGATAATGCGCTATGGCCTCTCGTTTGGCATCTGGTAGTGGTATGACTTGGTTAGCCTTAGGATTATGTATCACTTTGTTAATCGCTTCTTTTAACTCAAGTGTTAAGCTATGTTCGATCTGGGGAGGCAACTGTTTGTTCAAGAGAGATAGATTTACGTTACCGCCATCTATAACCAGCTTATCTAAATAGATCACCACATCACTAGGAACATAATCAGAAAAAATTTTTGATAAGATGGGTAGCAGTCGCTTCTGGATGACTTTATGAAGGGTATGTTGGACTAATTTATGTTGATTATGGTTTTCAAGGGTAACTTCAATCCGGCTACGTAAAATAACATGATGTTGTTTGGTAGGCATAATTATTTAAAAAGTCTAATCAGTAACAACATACCGCCACATTTTATCTAATCCTTTTGAAATGCCTATTCTAGGTGTTGCCTTGTAGGGTAATGTGCAACCTATATCTTTAATATATAATAGGTTTGATAAGGTTACATCAATCCCGTTATGGTTTAAATTAATACCTAACCATTGGCAAAGCTTGCCCGGGCCATTTAGATAAGTATAAGGTGGATGAATAAGTTTTATTCCTCTAATCAGAGTAGCTGATGGAAAATTTAAAGCTCCCGTAACCATATTTAAGCAATAATATTTACCATATATAAAATATACATAACTAAACCCTGCTGGCCCAAACATTACTTTATTTCTTTTCGTGACACCTCTAGCCCCATGGCAAGCAGGGTCATCTGTGCCAATATAGCTTTCTGTTTCCATAATAACGCCTTGAAAGTTATGAAAACACAATAATTTACCAATTAAATGGGTACTGACCGTGTTGGTATCTTGTGCAAAAAAAGCTCTATTTAAGATCATGTAGCCTATTGGTTCAGGTGAGACATCAAGCCAAATTAAATAAAGTCAACTTAAAACATAGCCCCGTGCTCTTGGTTTCCGATAGCGCCAGATTTTGTATCAAAGGGCAAGAGATTATATCAGTTGTTATAAGGGGGGTATTTTGGATTTAACTTGCTTAACGGAACGTAATAGGCCCCTATATTGCTTAAGCTTCAGATAAAGCGGTTGCGCATATACAACGGCAACTGAACAAAGGTATACTATAGAGGAAAAAAGATAGGTATAGACGGTTTCTTTATAGATAATCAACCAAACTTTATGTAGAGGAAATGTTTTAGTAAAAAATAGTCCCATTATAAGATGATCTACAAGGCCGAAGACCAATAGGCTTATATAATTACTTAGAGCAAATCGGTAGCGGCTGTTTAACTTTAAAAAAAGCTTACAACCTATATAAGAAGCGATGAATATAGCGCATAAAGAGGCTACTATAAGGCCACTAATAGGCTTTCCAGGTATAATGCAATAGGACTTATTATATAATAAGACAAGGCTTATGGTCGTACAAAATAGAATACTCATAGTAGCCTTTTGGCCACCATGACATTTTGCTATACCATTTAAAGTAGCCCCTAAAATAGTCAATAGGAACGAACAATAGACGATTTTATTGGTAAAATTCATGAAATAAGTAGCCGCAAATAATAAACCAAATTTCAAGAAATAGTTGTTTAAAGTTTTATGCATGGTAGTTTAATTTTAGTAGACTGAGCATCTAATGCCAATAGGTAACGAAAGATTAAATATATAGATTTATATTATGCCCTGAAAGCTAAATTGGACTTTAACATAAAATAATGTCTAGTTTTAAGGCAAAATAATAGGCTGTTATTTTAAGTGATTAAATATTATTCAGCCTTTAAAGGCGCCTATTTTATTCTCTATAAAGATCGATGTAAGGCACATAACACACTAGTTATCTATATTTAAGTAATAGTGCTTGTAAGACCCTTAGGAAGCGTAGCATTATGGTGTTTCACATTTGCTAGCTTGACCATGGTTCATATAATAGTTGACTACATATTGCCACAGAAGAAAATGCCTTACGGATTAAATGTACCAATGGTGGTCATGCTTAAGTGGACGCCATTCTGGGTTCCCGACTTTGGTAAAAAAAGCTTTTTTATACCCATTTTTCTTGATAAAACAGTAAAAAGAAAATTCCTTACGGCTTACCATGTACCAATGGTAGTCATTCTTCAGTGGACACCGTTAGGTGAACGAAGGAAAGATAAAAAAAGATTAAGTGGATAGTATAGATAAAATAATTTTTATTTTCGCTAAAAAATAAATAAATTTACATTTATTCACTACATGTTGATCTCGTAGCTCAGCTGGTAGAGCATCTCCCTTTTAAGGAGAGGGTCCTGGGTTCGAGTCCCAGCGGGATCACATTAGACCTCTTCCATAACGCACTTTAACTCACTCGTTGATTGCTCATAGCCAAGCCTCCCGAGCAAAAATTAACTAATTAAGTTCGTTGCAACGCAGTCCTAGGCAAACGTAGGAAAAAAGTAATTAAAAAACCTTATTTACCCATGTCGGTAACAGACACTAAAACAAGTCCATCATGATGCATTTTCATCAGGCCCTTGCTAACTTTAGTGACTTGGTCGTGGTTACATCCGGCCGAGTAGTAGCTAAAACGGATAATTTGCCTATAACAGAACTAATTATAGACAGTAGAAGTAAAATCATTACCCCATTTCCGATTTTTTTTGCCATTGTAGGCATCAATCACAATGGACACGATTATATAGCATCGGCTTATCAAAAAGGCATTCGTCAGTTTGTAGTAGACCACTCATGCAGCCGCTCTATCATAGACCGTTACAAAGATGTGAATATCCTACAAGTAAAACATACCGTAAAAGCGTTACAGCAGTTTAGCACTTTTTACCGATCTAGGTATCACTTGCCCCTATTGGGTATTACAGGTAGCAATGGGAAAACGATTGTCAAAGAATGGATGCATGAATTTTTGTCCAGAAAGTACAAAACCATTAGCAACCCACACAGTTACAACACCCAAGTTGGCTTACCACTTGCCATAAGTTTGCTGCAATCCAACCACGAATACGGTATTTTTGAAGCAAGGATTTCCCAAAGCGGCGAAATGGAAAAATTAAGCTCAATCATGAAGCCAACTCATGGACTATTTACCAATATCGGCCCTGCACACAGCCAAGGCTTTGAAAATATGAACCAAAAGATTGAGGAGAAAATAAAATTGTTTACCAGCTGTAGCACCATTTACTATTGCAAAGATCATCAGCTGATTCACCAAGTTCTTCAAAAACGCTATGGCAAGAGAAAAATAGGGGTAAACTGGTCTTTTCATAATTCCAAGGCAGATTATTTGGTTACCCGGAAAGAGGTAGCCAATCAAACCACCTTACAAATTACCACTTCGACCCAAAATAACACTTTTGTAACCCCTTTCCGAGATAGTGCTTCTATAGAAAACATCACCCATTGCCTAGTCTACCTACTAGACAATGGATTTGACCCTGAACAACTGCAACGTTCCCTGCTACAGCTTAAAGCCATACCGATGCGTATGACTTTAAAAGCCGGTATCCATCGATGTCAAATTATAGATGACACCTATACCAATGACATAGTCAGCCTAAGACTAGCATTAGATTTTATCGAACAACAACAGCCCACTAAACGAACCGTTATTTTATCTGATATAGTACAATCTGCTACACCTGATAACCAGCTTTATCAAGAGCTTGCTGACTTATTGGCCCAACATAAAATCCATCGATTGGTCGGTATTGGCCCTGTTATAAGCCAATACAGCCCGCTTTTTGCTATACCAGAAAAGATTTTTTTTAATAGCGTAGCAGATTGTATAGCACAAAAAATCTCTTTTAGAGATGAAACCATTTTAGTAAAAGGAGCACGTATCTTTCAACTAGAAAGAGTGGTTCAAACAATAGAAAAAAACAACCACGGAACGATTCTAGAGATAGATATGCATGCGATTAGGCATAATCTCTCCTACTTTAGAAAACAACTACATCCAACTACTAAAATCATGGCTATGGTAAAAGCCGCTAGCTATGGTAGTGGTAGCAGTAGTTTTGAACTAGCTTCTGCACTGCAGCGCCATGGTGTAGAATATTTAGGCGTTGCCTACCTGGACGAAGGAATTTCTTTACGCGAAAAAGGGATTACCTTACCAATTATGGTCATGAATCCAACAGATGATCAATTGGATGGAATGCTCAACCATGACCTAGAACCAGAAATATATAGCTTAGAATTATTGGATACATTAGCTTGTTTTATAGGAGAAAACCAAAACAAAACCATACCTATTCACCTAAAACTAGAAACCGGTATGCATCGTTTAGGTATAGCCCAAACAGAACTAGACCAGCTGATAGAACGGTTACAACAAATGCCTTGCCTAGATGTTGTGAGTATCTTTAGCCATTTAGCTGCTTCACAAGCAGATGCACATGACACCTATACCCACTTACAAGTAGCAAGGTTTATCAAGATGACGCAATATATAGAAGCACATCTCTCCATAAAACCTTTAAAACATCTTTTAAATACCAATGGTATACTACGTTTTCCGCAATTTCAATTTGATATGGTACGATTAGGGATTGGGTTACATGGCGTAGGAGTAGATAAAACCATACAACCCCATCTTATACCAGCTAGTAGCCTCAAAACCACCATTTCACAGGTAAAAAATATTCAACAAGGTGAAGGCATAGGATATGATCGAAGTACCATAGCTAGGCAAGATATGACAATTGCTACTATACCCATCGGATATGCCGATGGTCTAAGCAGGTCATTTGGCTGTGGGAAAGGCAGAGTAGTGATTCATGGTCATACATGCCCTATTATAGGGAATGTATGTATGGATATGGCTATGATAGATGTGACAGGCATAGCGGTAAAACGGGGTGATGAAGTGATTATTTTTAGTGCAGAACATTCAATAGATCGCTTAGCCGAAGAGTTGGGTACCATTCCTTATGAATTATTAACCCAAATTAGCCAAAGAGTGAAACGGGTTTATTATACCTAAAATGATTTTTTGATAAAAGTTATTTAGATGATTTCACTTCTTGTCCTACTAGTAAGCCAGAAAGGTCCAGAATGAGTTTTATAGTGTCTAAAGAGATAGTAGATAAGGTAGAAGCATATATACGTTAAGAAGCGTATGTCAGGTGATATTTATTATTCTAAGACAAATCTTATTCACGATACATGGAATAGTTTTTTATCCTAATAAACAATATTGATTCATGTTTAATATGATATTTTTCGTTTCCGTTCACCACCATGGCTTATACTAGGATAAAAACGAAGGATGTTCAATAAATAGAGAAAATATTTCATTTATGATGATAATACCTCGGTATGGTCAATTTACTATTTAGCCTTTTGAGCTGCTTAAAGTGGAATTTGTGCAATATGATATTCCCTGTATAGCATACTTTTTTATATTTTAAAGAAAAAAGCATGCTGATGCCAGACAAATAAAGCTTATCTTCTACGATTTTGTGTTGGTATAAAAATTTAAGCTGGTTGCCCTTTTTTTTCTCCATTAATTGAAGTCCCCTGATCTTATCAGTAAGCCTATCATAGATATAGGTTACACTGGAAGATTGCGCATCTGGTACCAGCTCTCTCTTAGCCTTACTTGCATTACAAACAGTACCTAAAAGTAATGATTGTATAAATAAGTAATTAGCATCGAAGTTATAATGTTGCTTAATGCGACTATAGTCCCATTCATGTACCACACGATTCAATCGATCTAAAAGTGTTATACCTTTTTGATCGATAACACCACTTATTATTTCTATACCTAACGCTCCCTTGACAATAAAATGAATCTCTTGATCGTATGCTATAAAACAGACTAGACGATAGCGCAAATTTTGATCTAGATGTTTGAAAATTAAAGCAGCGTTGATAGCAAAATAAGCAGGAAAAGTAGTAGGCAAAGCCCATAAATCAAAAGACTGTTGATCAGTCTTCTGCATACCACAACCAGAAAACAAATAAGAAAAGACCCAAAAAATGTATCTGTTCACGGCATTAGTCAATAATATATTTTGAACTTAGTTATATTTTAGTACTGAATATAAATAGATTTGCTACGATAGATTCAGTATATGTTTAGGCAATAGCGTCAACTTAAGGTATTATTAGTTGATTAAAGCTGATTTACAATAAATATAATACCAAATTGACGTTATTAATCAGCTTTTTCATCTGCTCTATCTATAAGTTGCTGATCTAACACTTTACTGGTTCGTGCCCCTAACAATTTCATTTTTTGTGCCCTAGACACTAAACTACCCTTGCCATCGCATAGTTTTTTAGTCGCTTCTAGGTAGTTTTTTTGTGTTAAGTCTAACTGACGACCTATATTTTTAATATCTTCCACGAAGGAAACAAATTTGTCATATAAGGCTCCCCCTTGCCTAGCAATTTCTAAAGCATTTTGATTCTGATAAGCTTGTCTCCATAAATTAGCAATGGTGCGCAGAGTAGCTATTAAATTTGAAGGTGATACAATAACAATATTGCGTTCGTAGGCCTCATTGAAGAGTGTAGCTGCTTCTTGAATAGCTAGTGCAAAAGCTGGTTCAATAGGTATAAACATTAAAACAAAATCTAAACCTTGTAGATCATAGAGCGATTGATAGCGCTTCTCGCTTAGTGTTTTAATATGACGTCTGATGGAATAAATATGCTGCTTGAGGTGAAAAGCCTGATCAAGCTTATCCTGGTTATTAAAAAATTGTTCATAATGATTTAAAGATACTTTGGCATCAATCACAATATTGCGGCCCTCTGGCAGATGAATGATGACATCTGGCTGAAGCCTTTGTCCATCCTCTGTTGTAATAGAGGGCTGTATCACATATTCTCTATTTTTAACTAAACCAGATTGCGCTAGAATATTTTCTAAAATAAACTCACCCCATCCCCCCTGTAGTTTAGCATCTCCTTTTAATGCCTTGGTTAAACCTTCAGCTTCCTGCGTAATTTTGAGATTCAAGTCATGGAGTTGTTTTAATTCTGTACGTAAGGCAACATTTCTTTCCAACCCTTCTTGGTTATATTGGGTAACTTGTTGAGCGAAGTGGTTAATTTTTTCGGTAAGTGGTGCGAGCAATTGCTCGATTTGGTGTTGACTATGTTCTGAAAACTTTTTACTTTTTTCTTCTAATAGTTCATTGGCTAAATTCTTAAAATGGATGGTCAGCTGGGCCTGGAGCTGCTCAACAGATTGCCCTTGTTCAGCTATTTTTTTTTCTAAGTAACTGTTCTGGGCGAGTGAAGCAGCTAATTCTTTACTAATTTGTAGATATTTCTCTTGTAAGGCATTGAATTGACATTGGCTTTCCTCTAAATGTTTTTCTAGATTGGCCATGCTATTTTCTAAGGTTGCCATGGGAACTTTACTCAGAACTTTTGCCATGAACCAGCCGATAGCTAAACCAATTAACGCTATAATAATAAAATAGATCATAGAGAGTGAAATTAAATCTAATAAATGGTAGGGGTGCCTTTATGCAAGCAACTGAATAAAAGCAACCTAACAAGTTAATTACGACATAGCTTTTGCTTTAAGTGATCTTTTTTTTAACACATATGCCCAATTTATATGATCACTCCATCTTTCAGAGTTGCGGCTTACATTTTCTTTATATTTTTAAAAAAAAAATTTAGGCAGTCGACTACAAATACTAGATTTGTGTTTCATGGGTGTTGCCACTGATATTGACGCTACTGATTCAATTCCCATGGCTGTTTGAGTTTCTGATTTAGGGTTATCATAGGCATAAGTTTTTCTGGGTTTAAGTGGTGGTAATCCATTTAGGTCACTAGGCAAAGAACCATTACCTTCTTGGCTTAGGGCGTAGTGCATTTACATCATTAGTAAGAGCATACCTTCTGTTCTCATTATACAGTGTTACATCATTAGTCGTAGGAGTCTGAGATAGCGTTATAGTCTCTTGATGAGCATGTAAAGAAGAAATTCTTTGTGGTGGAACTGGGCGTATTTTGACAATATTCGGGCTCCGAGAAGGATGGCATTCCAAATGCTTGTAAGATTGGTTGCACCCCACTTGAGCAGTTAAACACAAGAGGTCAACTGCTGAAAAGATTATTTTTGAAGCAACGGATCTGTTAGGGATTAATTTGTTTTTTATGAACTGCATATGCATATATTTTATCGTTTATATTATACTTACTGATCTTACTTTACTGGTAATTTGGCTATATAATATCATAAAATATATCTATGTTTACAATAGATTTAGAAGCATTTATGGTTGCCTATTGATAAAAAATTTGTAGTGGCCAAGCTATGTAGAGCCACTACCTGAAAGCAACAAGTATTTGTTCACTTAATTGCGTCAATTTAAGGGCTATATTGTATCTATGTATGACATTGGTAAAAAATGAATTTTTAAAGCTACTTTT